>JABIVN010000450.1 GCA_018667205.1 Gammaproteobacteria bacterium
AGTGATCAACGTAGTCTACTCCTAGCCTTGCCAGGCTGGCATCAACGCCTTCCATAATGTGCTTGCGTGACAACCCACCCTGGTTCGGACCGGGTCCGAGGGGCATCGCCACCTTGGTGGCCAAAACATACTCATGACGAGGCAAAAGCTCCCTTAGCAGTTTACCTACCACCTTTTCGCTGGAGCCCAGTCCATAGATATCAGCGCAGTCAAAGTAAAAAAGACCATTATCAATCGCCGCCTTGAAAATAGGCCGTGCATCATCCGCCCCAAGCGTCCAATCCCCCTGATGCCCCTTCCCCGGTTCCCCGAAATTCATCGTGCCGAGGGCCATTTCCGAGACTCTGAGGCCCGCGCGACTCCCCAGTTGCACCGATTTCAACATTTTTAATTCCTTTTTCATGACATCAGGAAAGAGGATACTACCAGCCGATGGTGATGGTCCGCATCAGCTATTACAATGCCGGGTAATCTTCACTTTTATTTACTACTACTTGGACACCCTATGACCTACGAAACGCTGATTTTTGACATAACGGACAGTATCGCAACGATCACCCTGAATAGACCAGACGCAGCCAACGCCATGAATCCTTTGATGGCCAGGGAATTAAGCGCTATTGCGATTCAGTGCGATGAGTCTCCAGACATCCGCGCTGTGGTCGTTCGCGCAACGGGAAAAATGTTTTGTGCCGGAGGTGATCTCGGGGTGTTCGGTGAAGCTGGCGATGGCGCCGCCGCGCTGATAAAGGAAATGGCCGGCGATCTCCACATGGGTATCTCAAGACTCACGAGAATGAACGCCCCTGTTATCGCCGCTGTTAATGGAACGGCAGCAGGTGCCGGTTTTAGCCTTGCCCTATCCGCAGACCTTGTGATCTGTGTAGACAGCGCGAAATTTGTGATGGCCTATACCAATGCAGGACTCTCACCAGACGGAAGTTCTTCCTATTTTCTACCGAGGCGCGTCGGCGATCGCAGGGCGCGTGAACTGATGTTGACGAACCGCGTATTGTCTGCCGACGAGGCGTTGGACTGGGGTATTGTTAACCAGGTAGTGGCCGAAACAGACCTTGATGAAACGGTCGGGAAACTCGCCGCTAAAATCGCGGCCGGACCAACACTTGCTTACGGACAGGTGAAATCTCTACTGAACGCATCTTTCGACAATGGCCTGGAAACCCAAATGGAATTGGAGTCCAGGGGCATTGCAGACATGGCAAGATCCGGGGATGGGAAGGAAGGCATCCAGGCATTTCTAGCTAAACGTAAACCAGAATTTAAGGGCAACTAAACAACTAAAGAGAAATAGCATGCTTAAAGAAACTAACAGTGTTGAGGTCACCCCGGATTTTCATGATCTGGCATCTTGCCCCGTTCATACGAAAGAACCCTGCACCTGTTGTTCCCCTGCCTTTTCGATGATGGCTGAACTGGCTGACTGGGACGCGATGACCACCCCTGAGGTATGGAACGTCTCGGGTAAAGACAGGGAGGTTTATACCCCGACCTGCACTGTCGTGTTTATCAACGCAAACATTCTGACGATGGACGAAGCGTTCAGTGAAGCAACCTGCATTGCTATAAAAGGTGAAAAAATCCTTGCCGTCGGTGACCGCGATGACATGGACGGTCTGGATGAACCGGATGTTGAGATCATAGATTGTGCCGGGAAAACAATCCTGCCTGGATTTATTGAGCCACACTTTCATTTTTTGCCCTGCTCAACGATGGAGCAGATAGAAAACGTTGGACCATTTCGGTTCGAGACTGTGCAAGGCGCATTGGATCGGTTAAAACAACTTGCTGCCGAAGCAGGCCCAGACGAATGGATTATGGGGCGGCAATTTGACCCGTCTCTACAGGAAGGGCCTGACCTACTTACACGGGATCTGTTAGACGCTGTGTGCACCGATAAGCCGGTGTTTGTTTACAACGCTTCCCTGCACTTTGCTTACTGCAATAGTAAAGCGCTCGAGATAGCCGGTATCACAAAGGACACACCGGACGCACCAAACTCCCCCTACGGCAGGGATGAAGACGGCGAACCCAACGGAGTGCTGATTGGAGGCGGCGCTTATAGCTCGGTTATTAAGCACAACCAGGCCACGCGCGGAATCGATCTCGTCTCAAGTAGCCTGAAGGTTATCGAGCGAGCAAATAGTCTTGGTATCACGATGTTCTGCGACCAGGCGACAGGCATGACGAGAGGCGTCAAAGAGATAGACGTTTACAACGCGATTGCAGAATCAGGGCAAATGACCACCAGGCTCCGCTACTCACTAAGCTACGGTATCCAGGAGAAGTGGGATGCAACCAGTATCGCCTGCGGCGATGGTGATGAACTGGTTCGCTGCACAACCTGGAAAATAGTGTCTGACGGGTCAAACCAAGGGTTTTCGGGTTTACAGCGTGAACCCTATCTTTACCGCGAGGACAAAGGGCTACCCTATGTTGATCCTGATGATCTAAAAGCGATGGTAATGGACCGCGCCAGTAAAGGTTGGGCTCTCGCGATTCATGCGAATGGTGATCAGGCCATTGATAATACCCTGGACGCTTATGCGGCAGCTTTCGAGGCCGGTCTCCTGACGAATACACCCTGTAGAATTGAACACTGCTCGATCCTGCATGATGATCAAATTGATCGAATGGCTAAGATGGGTATCTCACCAAGCTTTCTTATCGGACATGTTTTTTATTGGGGCCAGGCTATGCGCGACAAGGTGTTTGGTCATACAAAGGCGAACCTGCTCGACAGAACCGGTGCCTGTGAGGCCAAGGGTATCAGATGGACCCTACATTCAGATGAACCGGTGAGTGAAATGGGACCATTGCGCTGTATTGAAAATGCAGTGACCAGAAAGATATGGAAAGAGCCTGGAACGATTCTCGCGCCCGAAGAATGTATATCTGTTGATGCAGCACTACGCGCAGTCACCAGAGACGCCGCTTGGCAGTGTCATTCAGATCACGAAGTAGGCACATTGGAACCAGGGAAGTTTGCAGACCTGGTGATGCTAGAGAGCGACCCGCGGGCGGTAGAGCCAGACAGCATTAGCGACATTCAAGTTCTGGAAACTTGGATGGGGGGACGCAGAGTATTCAACGGGTAGGAGTCTTCAACCAGGTAGAAGTCTTCAACCAGGTAGAAGTCTTCAACCGGGTAGGAGTCTTCAACCGGGTAGGAGTCTTCAACCGGGCAGGAGTCTTCAACCGGATAGCAGTCTTCAACCGGGTAGCAGCCTTCAACTGGTTAACAGTCTTTAACTGGTTAACAGTCTTTAACCAAAGTGTTAGAACTCTCACTGACGATCTCGCTGCAGTGAGACAACGCATCTATTCGATCATTTCGCTGAATGAACCCATAGCCACGAGTCCCTGCCAACCCTTATTGCTTTTACTTTCTTGTAATAACGACGGGTAAGGACTGGTAGCCCTTGATCAGAGTAGATCGATTCCGAACAGGTTCCCCCACGACCTCAATCGAAGAAATTCTTGGTAATAGCTCCTCCCAGAGCACACGCACCTGCATTTCGGCAAGCCGGTTTCCCATGCACCGGTGAATCCCAAACCCAAAGGAAAGGTGCGCCCTGGCATTCTTGCGATCGATTTGAAGCTCATGAGGGGACTCAAACACCTCAGTGTCACGATTACCCGAGGCATACCACATAGCGACCTTGTCTCCCTTCCTGATGTTATGACCTTCAAAATTCACATCCTCAAGTGCCGTTCTGCGCATGTAGGTCACCGGCGTCTGCCAGCGAATGATCTCGGCAACCATATTTGAAATAAGGGACGGATCGGCATTCAGCTTTTTAAACTCTCCTGGGTATTGGTTCAGCGCCAACACACCACCCGTAATTGAGTTACGGGTAGTATCATTGCCGCCCACGATCAAGAGCAGCAAATTGCCAAAAAATTCTTCCTGCGGCATGTCTCGCGTGGCTTTTCCCCTAAGCAGCATCGACAGCAGATCGTTACCCACAGGGTTGGCTTTTCGCGCTTCCCATAAGGCCATAAAGTAATCAAAACATTCCCGGAGTTCGCGATTGCGCTGCTCCAACGATTCAATAATGCCAGAGTCAACACTTGCAGTAGATATGTCAGACCATCGTGCTAATTTGTAACGATCTTCAAAGGGAAGGTCGAATAACGTCGCAAGCATCTGGATGGTTAACTCGGTCGAGACTTTCTCTACCCAGTCAATCGGTTCACCCTCAGGAAGTTGGTCAACGATCAGGACTGCGCGTTCCCTGATGACAGACTCCAACGCCGCAAGGTTTGATGGACCGGTAACCGGCGCAACAACTTTTCGCTGCTCATCGTGCCGGGGTTGATCCATAGAAATAAAATTATTATTCGAGCTGTAATCTTCATCGATAAAGGTAACTGACGGTTCAGATGAAAACTGCTGATGGTTCGCGTCAACTTTTCGGATATCAGCATACCGGGTGATCGACCAGAAGGGTCCAGCGTAGCTGTGCTCATGAAAATAAACCGGCGCCTCTGTGCGCAGCCTCTCCAGATAAGGAAAATGAACATTGTCTTGGTATAAACGCCGATCAGTTGGATCTATATCTTCAAGCGGCAAACTAAAAGCAAGATCACGCTCATGCTCCAACCGGGAGAGATCGTCGGCAGCCGCATTAGCCATGATTAGTCCGGAAGCCCAAGAACTCGTTTACTGATGATATTCATTTGAACCTCATTGGTACCTCCATAAATAGTGACAGCCCGATCACGCAGCCATCCACGAGTAGATTCAGATTCTTCCTCGGTGAATCCCTCACCTTCCCAGCCAACACCGGCAATGCCCCGCAGTTCAGATTTCAGCGATGAGCTATCTTTGGCGACAGTAGAACCCACGAGCTTGAAGATTGAAGTTGTCGCGCCTGGCGCTTTACCCGAGCGGCTCTCATCCGCAACTCGTTGGACCGTTAACTCGAGCGACTTCTCAAGCATTGTCTGTTTGGTTATTTTATCCCGGGCTTCAGAGTCTATGAGCTTTCCGCCTGAGTCGCCCAGATATTTTTTAGCGACAGCGGCATAGGGGTTAACCGGCTTGCCTTTTCTTTTGGTGCGCACCGATGAAGAAGAACGCTCGTATTGCAGCAGCCTTTTACCTACGGTCCAGCCTTTATTCAAGTCCCCAACAAGATCGTCGCGGCGCGCTACGGCACTATCAAAAAAGGTTTCGCAAAAAGGTGATGAGCCTGAGATCAGCGCAATCGGCTTTACTGTCACTCCGGGCTGGTCCATTTCGAGCAGCACAAAACTGATACCGTCATGCTTTGCAGCATTCGGATCGGTTCGCACCAGCGCAAACATCCAATCGGCATGCTGTGCTCCA
>JABIVN010000451.1 GCA_018667205.1 Gammaproteobacteria bacterium
AGCGTCATAGGGGTCCGCGCCGGCGAAATCGGACGGCGAGATCCTGAACTGGGCGAACGGACCCGAAGAGAGCTATACCAGTTATTGGAAAACGGAGATATTGACCCTCATATTTGCGCAACTTTTCCGTTACAAAAAGCCGTCGAAGCAATGAAAATGCTGACGGATAGAAAAGTCGTGGGCAAAGTGGTGGTTACCGCCAATGACTACACGCCTTCCTAGGATTCTCCGGCAAAGACCACCTTGTTCTGGACCAGGGATTCGATTTCCCTTTCGGTGAAACCATGATCAAGCAGGATTTTTCGTGAATGCTCTCCATAAAGCGGCGGATCAATCGCTGGCTTGCAGGTCTCGCCGGAAATTTTGATCGGGTTTGCAATCGTCCACTCAAACTCAGGATCATCCGACTCAGTTTTAATGACCACGCCGTTTTCAATCAGGTGTGCGTCATGCACAACATCAGTCAGCCCCTCAACGACGCCAAAGGTCAGATCGAACTCGTCTAGCGCCAGACTCAGGTCCTTTAGGTTTATTGCACCAATCGCCTCTTCAATAGTCTTTATCAGGTCATCGCGATGTCGCATCAATGTACGCATATCCTGAAACCGCTCATCTTCCAACCATTCAGGGTGCCCAAGGGCGCTCGCAAACTCAGGCCATTCCTTGGGTGGATTAGTGAACACCAGAATGACGAACCGGTGGTCCCTGGTCTCGTAAACCATCGCGAAGGGACTCCGAGTGCTTTTATCCAGCAGGCCAGCCAAGTCAAGCCCTGAAATGGCGCCCTGCAGGCTCATACCATTCGCCCAGCAGCCACTTGCGATAAGTGACGTTTCAACAAAGCTCCCTTCACCCTCTTTCTCCCGTTTAAACAGCGCCATCATTATTCCGGCGAACAGCGACATTGCGGTCGAGTGATCCCCAACTCCCCCGGCAGGGAACACTGGCGGGGCATTCTTGGGCTTCATTAACTGCATAATCCCGGTCCTGGCAAACCAGGCCGTCGAGTCATATCCGCGGCGCTTTTTATCCGGCCCAAGGTTTCCGTAACCAGTTAACTGGGCAACAATAAGCCGCGGGAAGAGAACATGAAGGACTTCGTAGCTCATTCCATACTTTTCAAGCTGGTCATTCCGAAAATTTGTGACCAACACATCCGTATCGTGGAGCAACTTCATTAGGACCTCTTGGCCTTCACCCGTTGTTATATCCAATGACATCCCGAGCTTATTGCGAGAGGTCAACTGCCAGTTGTAATCTGTCTTCCAATTGCCGTGCAGGCGCCTGTAGCCATCCCCACCGGGGGGCTCGATCTTTATAACCTCTGCACCATAGTCCGCCATTAACGTCGCAGCGCCGGGCGCTGCCAGAAAACTGGCAAGGTCAACGACCTTCAAACCTTCCAATAAATATGTCACTTCTAGTCCTCGCATTTACCCTGTTTCACCTTGAACAAAAATACAACATTTGCAACCGGTGAAGAGAATCCCTATCTTACCCAATCTTTGAAGTTCGCGGAGCCAACGATGTACAAAATATATAAGGAAACCTGGAACGCCCTCACCGCCGAGGGAGCCCCCTTTCATTACAAGGAAATCGAAGTTCGCGGATCCCCAATGCGAGTCTATTCAGAGGCCCCGCCCAGCCTGCGCGAAATCTGGCTGGCCGCAGCAGCCTATGCGGATAATGACTACTTGGTCTTTCAGGATGAACGCTGGACCTATGCAGAGGCACATCAAGAGGCCGCGTCAATTGCAAACTGGCTTCGAAGCCAAGGTGTTAATCCAGGAGACAGAGTCGCGATAGCCCTTCGAAACTATCCTGAGTGGCTAATGCTTTACTGGGCATGTGTGTCAACGGGTGTCACTGTCATTGGCATGAATGCCTGGTGGGTAGAGGCTGAAATGACCTATGGCCTGAAAGATTCGGCGCCTAAGGTTCTGTTCTGCGACCAGCAGCGCCTGGCTCGATACGTCAATATTCGGGAGGATTTCCCAGACATCATAACGGTTGGCGTGCGACTCCCAGATGATACCGACAGTGTCATCAACTATCAGGACGTCATCGCTACTGGAGGGGGTTTGCCTGAAGTGGATGTGGATCCTGATACCGATGCCTGTATTTTTTATACTTCCGGGACAACAGGCTACCCAAAAGGCGCGCAGTTAACCCATCGTGGATGCGTACACAACATTATGAACCTTGGCTTCGCCGCACAGGTGACAGGCCTTGCTACTGCTCGGATTAATAACGTTGAGCCACCCAATCCCGAAGAGGTAGAACCACCATCGGCACTTGTTACAACACCCCTGTTCCACGTGACCGCCAACAACTGCCTGGCCCAGGGCACGACGATGGCCGGGGGAAAACTGGTTCACATGCACCGCTGGGACGCTGGTGAAGCGCTAAAGATAATCGAGGCTGAGAAAATTACCAGCCTGACCGGGGTACCCGTGATGTCTCGTGAGCTAATTAGCCACCCGGATTTTGATCGTTACGATACTTCGTCACTAAAATCGGTTGGTGGCGGTGGCGCACAGTTGCAACCTGATCTTGTTGGAAAAATCGACAGCTCAATTGAAAACGCAAGCCCCAGCACCGGCTATGGCATGACCGAGACCTGCGGCATTATCACCTCTATTGCCGGCGCTTTCTTTCTGGACAAACCTGCCAGCTGTGGACCGGCCATGCCTGTTTTTGAGGCGAAAGCAGTGGATGCAGACGGTAATGAACTTGCTCAGGGAGAACCTGGCGAACTCTGGGTCAGGGGCGCACCTGTCATCAAGGGCTACATCAATCGCGAAGAAGCCACCGCAGAATCAATTACCGACGGCTGGATGCACACTGGAGACGTGGCGACGATCGATGAACACGGCTTTATTTTCATTGTTGATCGACTGAAAGACATGGTCCTCAGGGGCGGCGAAAACATTTATTGCAGCGAAGTCGAAACAACGCTGCACAAAATGGAAGGCATTGCAGAATGCTCTGTATTTGGCGTCCCCGACGACCGGCTTGGCGAAGAAGTTGGCGTTTCGATCTACCTGAAACCGGGCACCGTTGCTACCGCTGGTGATATTCGAGCGTTTTGCCTGAAGCAAATGGCCAAACACAAGATACCTCGCTATATCTGGCTCAGCGACGAGCACTTACCTCGCAATGCCAGCGGGAAGTTTCTAAAACGAGAGCTTCGGGACACCCTGGACATCGCAGACGCAGTCTGACTCATAAAGGAGACGGAGGGAGTTAAACTAACTCTCCCCGGCCCCCTTAAACGCTATTTGCGGCGTTTTTGTCTTGGATTCTTGGGTAGCCCGTTGTGCTGGGTCGAAAATGTACGAGCACCGGGATAGCCCGGCTTGGAAAACTGAGTTCTTGGTATCAGGTGCATCTTGCCGTTACCTATCAGCTCACTGCGACCCATCTTTCGAAGTGCCTCACGCAGCATGGGCCAATTCTCCGGATCGTGGTAACGAAGGAAGGCCTTGTGCAACCTGCGTTGTCTTGTCTTTGCCACCACACTGACATGCTCGGAGGATCGGGCCACTCTTTTCAGCGGGTTTCTTTCCGAGTAGTACATGGCTGTCGCAGTGGCCATGGGTGAAGGATAAAAAGTTTGGACCTGGTCGGCTCGAAAACCGTTTTCTTTCAGCCATCTCGCGAGATTTAACATATCTTCATCGGTCGTTCCCGGGTGACCGGCGATAAAATAAGGTATCAGGTACTGCTTTTTGCCCGCTTCCTTCGAGTATTTCTCGAACATGGCCTTAAAAGTATCGTAAGTCCCGATACCGGGCTTCATCATTTTGGAAAGAGGGCCCTGCTCCGTGTGTTCCGGCGCAATCTTCAGGTAACCACCGACATGCTCTGTCACTAATTCCTTAACGTATTCCGGTGTCTCAACCGCCAGGTCGTAACGCAAACCTGATGCAATGAGTACCTTTTTGACGCCCTTCACTTCACGCGCTTTCCTGTACAGGGAGATCAACGGTGTCTGGTCCGTGTCCAAATTCTTGCAAATTGAGGGATAGACACATGAAGG
>JABIVN010000047.1 GCA_018667205.1 Gammaproteobacteria bacterium
GTGAGCCTGAATACTCCGGGGACATGGGTTACATTGCAGGGTCAATACTGATACCGCTGGACCAACTCAGGGACCGGATTAGTGAAGTACCAACAGACAGGCCCGTGGTGACACTGTGCCAATCCGGTAAGCGTTCTGGCATGGCAACCCAGATCCTAAAAGCATCGGGTCTCAAGGACGTCGCCAATATTCCTGGCGGCCTTATTCACTGGTCACGGCTTGCACTGCCTGGCTTGCACTACCCTGACTCACAACAACCCGAATCACACCAACCAGAATTGGCACCGACCTGATGAATGCCCCAGAAGCCGACCTAGCGGGCATCACCGTTGTTGCCCTGGAACAGGCCGTGGCAGCCCCTTATGTTTCAGGTAGATTGGCAGAGGCTGGTGCCCGCGTTATAAAAATCGAACGAGCCGAGGGTGATTTTGCTCGGCACTACGATCATCTGGTGCTCGGCCAAAGCGCTTATTTCGTCTGGCTGAATGCTGGCAAAGAAAGTGTGACGCTCAACCTGAAAGATCCGAATGACGCGGCCCTATTTCGGAACATGCTTGGCAGTGCAGATGTGTTTATCCAAAACCTGGCCCCTGGCGCACTTGATCGCCTGGGATTCGAATCAGGACAGCTCAGCAGAGACTTCCCCGAGCTCATTATTTGTTCGATCAGTGGCTACGGCGAAACCGGCCCTTACCGTACACAAAAGGCTTACGACCTGCTGATACAGGCGGAAGCTGGTCTATGTTCAATCACCGGTGTGGATGACGAACTCACCCGTGTCGGGGTGTCTGTCTCTGATATTTCTGCCGGTATGACGGCCTACCAGGACATACTCCAAGCACTTTTCGCCCGTGAAAGAGATTCTGAACATAAAGGCAGGATTATCAATGTTTCTCTTTATCACGCAACCGCTGACTGGATGAACGTCCCATATCTGCAACATCGATACGGTCAGTTCACACCACAGAATCAGGGATTGAAGCATCCTTCCATTGCACCCTATGGCGCCTTCGTCTGCGGCGACGCCAAGCAGATTCTGTTTAGCATCCAAAACGAGCGCGAATGGAAAGACCTGTGCCATCAGGTGCTGAATGATGAAACGCTCACTAATCATAAACACTTTTCAAATAATTCACGCCGACTAGCGCATCGGGAAGAACTTGAGCAGATCATCATTAAAAGCTTTGCTGCATTTGACCGTGAACAGGTAATCGAGAGACTTGCGGCAGCAAATATTGCCTATGGTCGAGTGAGCGACCTGAATGATCTTGCTAACCATCCACAGAATCGCTTCAGGGACATTGATACGCCAAACGGCACCGTTAAGGCGTTGAGTAGAGGCGCGATGATCCAGGGAAAAGTGCCTACTTCCTTAAGCGTGCCCGAACTGGGGCAGCATAATGACAAAATCAGAGAAGAGTTTAAAAAATAACACCGAAAAGAAATTTTTCGTAAAAAGCCTATTTGCATTCCACCGTTAGAGCGATTAAAACAACAGAAACCATTAACAACAAGGACCAACCTATGGATGTCTCGACTATTATTATCCTTGTCGTACTCGCCGCGCTTGCCATGTGGGCAGTGGCCATCTACAACCAGTTGGTCGCCTTAAAAAACCGATATAAAAATGCATTCGCGCAGATCGAAGTCCAACTAAAACGTCGTTACGACCTGATTCCAAACCTGGTAAACACCGCTAAAGGTTACATGGAACACGAACGAGGAACCCTGGAAGCCGTGACCAAAGCCCGGGATGCGGCCGCAGCCATGTTGGCAGATGCAGCGAAAGATCCTGGTAACGCTAACGCGATTAAAAGCCTCGCCACACAGGAAGGCGTCCTGCAGAGCGCACTGGGAAAGTTCAGTATCGCGGTAGAAGCCTACCCTGACCTTAAAGCCAGTCAGAACATGATGCAGTTGACTGAAGAACTGACCAGCACAGAAAACAAAATTGCCTTTTCCCGCCAGGCATTTAACGATCAAATAATGAGCTATAACACCTACCGCCAATCGTTCCCACAGGTTGTGCTGGCGGCAAGCTTTGGACACCCGACGGATGCGGAGCTGTTGGAATTCGCAGACAGCGAGGTCATCCAGGACGCCCCAAGCGTTTCATTCTAAGTCACAAGCTCGACACATTGGTGAGATAACTAACTGACATGGACTTTTTCGAGTCTCAAAGTCTGGCACGACGAAACACCAGGTTTTTGCTTCTGCTGTTCCTATTGGCCGTTGCTTCCCTGATCGTCTTAACCAACCTGCTGTTGTTTGCCTTCATCAACTTCGAGGACACGACGCACATCGAAACCGGTCAGTATAACTTTTCATGGCAAGCCTTTTTTGCCACCTCGTGCGGCGTGGTACTTCTGATCACCCTTGCCAGCCTATTTCGACTCCTGTCGCTACGAAAAGGTGGGGCTGCGATCGCCGAGCTCCTGGACGGCGAATTACTGGTAAACGCGCAAGGTGATCTGAACAAACATCAGCTGCTTAATGTCGTTGAAGAAATGGCCATCGCATCAGGGACACCCGTCCCACCTGTTTACCTGATCGCTGACCCTGCGATTAACGCCTTCGCTGCAGGGTATTCTTCTGGCGACGCTGTAATCGGCGTAACCTACGGCGCCATGGAAAGCCTGGCGCGGGACGAGCTACAGGGTGTCATAGCCCATGAATTCAGTCATATCCTAAATGGCGATATGCGCCTGAACATACGACTCATGGGAATCCTTTACGGAATCCTGATGCTGGCATTGGTTGGCCGCGCGGTTCTCTACGGGGTTCGGGGGCGTGGTCGAACAAACACGGCTGTCCTGGTCCTGGGCGTAGGGCTCATGTTCGTTGGCTTTCTTGGCCAGTTCTTTGGTAATTTAATTAAAGCCGCCGTAAGTAGGCAGAGAGAATTTCTGGCAGACGCGTCAGCTGTTCAGTTTACTCGTAATCCGAAAGGCATCGCGGATGCCCTAAAACGCATTGGCGGTTACGAAGCCGGCTCAGTATTGCAACACCCTGAAAGCGCGGAGCTCAGCCACAGTTTTTTTTCTCAGGGCGTGAGCTTTTCTTTTGCGTCCCTCATGGCAACGCACCCCGACCTGACCGAGAGAATAAAAAGAATTGAACCACTTTGGGATGGCGAGGCTCTAGCGCCTACCCCGCCTGAACCCACTACCGCTAAACATAGCCCTGCAGGCGTCATGGGATTTTCATCATCGGTTAATATTGACGCTGATGAAGTACTCAACCATATCGGTAACCCACAACAATCCCAGGTAGACCTGGCAAGACAGGTTATCGCCTCGTTACCTGACGATTATACCGCTGCTGCACGCGAACCATTTTCAGCACGAGCTCTTGTTTACCTACTGATGCTAAATCAAAGCAATGACGCGCGCACACAACAGCTTAGCCACCTGAAAGCATCTTCAGACCTGGGCGTTTACGATGTTCTGGAAGCACTGATCAAACACGAGCACCTGCTAAAGCCAGAGATGAAACTGCCACTACTGGAACTCACTTTCCCAACGCTTCGTCAGCTTAGCTATGCACAATACAAAATGTTTATGACTAACTTAAACGTTATGGTGCGTGCCGATAACATCGTTAGTCTATCTGAGTGGGCGGTGCTGAAAATGATCAGCAAGCACTTGGGCGAAGTGTTTGAAGCCAAACATAGCCGCGTAAGACACGATACACTGGAATCCGTTCGCGGCCATTGTGAGGTACTGCTTTCACTTCTTGCCTACTGCGATAAACAGTCCGGTGTCTCTCCGGTCGTTGCTTTTTTGGCTGGCAAAACAGAACTCGGGTTGGAGGTTCAACTCAAAGACAAAAAAGACCTAAACTTTAAAAAAATGAACGCCGCCCTGAATGCCTTGGCGGAACTGCATCCCCTGCGAAAACCGAAGCTTATTAAAGCCTGTATTAAAACTGTTACCGCCGACCAGGCCGTCAGCGTTATCGAGTCAGAACTCCTGCGCACAATCGCGGACACGCTCGAATGCCCAATGCCGCCAATGCTGAATCAAAGCAAAACCAATACGGTAACAAAATGATACCCTAAATTATAATACTTAAATAAAAACATACCCTGATAAAATCGTACGATCATTGTCATAGAGTCATACCATGCGCGGACCCCTTCACGGTTACCGAATACTTGACCTAACCACCGTTATTTCTGGCCCTTTTGCCACGATGCTTCTGGCAGACCAAGGTGCAGACGTTATTAAAGTGGAGGGTGTGACAAGACCCGATCACGCCAGAGGCGCAGGTCACGGAGAAAACAAGTTCACCGCCACTTTTTTGAACAATAATCGAAATAAACGATCACTGGCGCTGGACCTAAAGTCGGATGAAGGCAGGGAAATCCTGCTGAAGCTCGCCGCAACGGCAGATGTCTTTATCCAAAACTTTCGCCCGGGTGTGGTGGAGCGCCTTGGAATTGGTGAAGAAGAAGTCAGGAAGGTGAAGGAAGATATTATCTATGTTTCAATTTCCGGGTTCGGAGAAAAAGGCCCCTGGGCGCATAAGCCTGTTTACGACCCCATCGTCCAGGCTATTAGTGGACTGACAACAATACAGGGGGGGTCAGATGAAGAAAGGCCCCGGCTTGTAAGAACCATTGTGCCCGACAAATTAACGGGCATGACAACAGCTCAAGCTGTTACAACCGCATTACTCCATAAAGAAAGGACCGGCGAAGGCCAACACGTTCGGGTTTCCATGCTGGATGCGGTGATTTCATTCCTGTGGGCATCAGACTTTGGCGGACAGACTTTCGTGGGCCGGGAAGTAAGCACGCAGCGAGCCGCTACCTTTATTGACCTGATTTACGAAACAAAGACCGACTACATCAGTGTCTCAGCCATGACTAACACTCAATGGCACGCTCTAGCGGCCGCGGTTGGCCATCCCGAGTGGGCCGATGATGAGCGATTCAGTACACCGGCGCAAAGGGATCTCAATGCCAATGAGCGACTTGGACTGACCCAGAAAGCACTGCTTAACCGGTCCGCAGAGCAATGGTTGGCTTTACTGGACGATGCAGGCGTACCTTGCGCGCCGGTACTCAAACGCAAAGAAGTCATTGAGCATCCCCAGGTAGTCGCGAGCGATTTGATTATTGAACTTGAGCATCCAGAAGCAGGCACCATCAGGCAGACGAGACCCGCTGCCAGGTTCTCGAAAAGCACTCTGGAACTACGACACGGTGCCCCGGCACTGGGCGCTGACACGGATGCTATTCTTGCTGAAATTAACATCCCTGATAACATCATTAACAAACTTAAGATTAATGGCACCATCGCATAATCCTTGACGGCGTGACGACATGAAAATTGGACTAATCTCGGACACTCACATTCCGGAAGCTATGCCGGAACTCTGGCCCCACGTGTTCGAAGCGTTTCGAGGTGTGGAATGCATTCTACATGCGGGGGATATTTATGACTTTTCTGTACTGGATCGCCTTGAACAAATTGCGCCAGTTTACGCTGCACGGGGCAATGGCGAGGATGGCTCCGGCGGACGGGCAGTTCAACCCCATGACAACCGGGTAAGGGAAAGA
>JABIVN010000452.1 GCA_018667205.1 Gammaproteobacteria bacterium
ACCCGTGCCGGAGTCCATCCAGACAGCCTGACTGTCGCTGACGCGCCCGCGGCCCTACTTCACCGCCTTAAAAGTCACCCATTTGATGAAATAACGCTCAAGATGCTGGTGTTGCTAGGGAAAGTTGCGCCAAAAGGTGTGTGGGTGCTGTTACAGGTGCCCTTGTTCGAATTTGTACAAAATGACACCGCAGAGTCCTCGAATCTAACCGCGATAAGAGGGCATTACCTGCTTTGTGATGCCACCACACTCGCGGCTATCTGCGCTGTACAACACAGGGATACAGGGGCTGCCGAGCGACAGGGCGTCGATCATGTTAAGCGTGTTTTCGTTGATATCGGCTTGCCTTTATTGGAATTCCCAGTCAACAAGAATATTTCTGAACATCAAATGCGGCATCAACTTGATCCGATATTGGCAACTAGTGACGTTAAGGCGTGCCCCAGTTGCCGGGGTCCCATGACGATCCGCAAAGCGAATAAGGGCAAGCGTTTTGGTAGCATTTCCTAGGTGTGTGATGACTTTCCAACATGCCGAGGTGTTTTTAAAGCCTAAGGACTCAGTCCAGGATAACCAATTGTTTGATCTGCTGTTGCACTTGTGTTGCCAGTTCCTTGGCACTGTCTTCCCCGAAAGATTCGGGAAAAATGGGGGGTAGTACTGTTACTTCGATATGGGTTTCACCGTGAAAGTTAAAGCTATTCTTAGGCAGGGCTGTTTTTGAACCATTGATAACGATCGGCAGGATTGGTTTTTGCAGTCGTTTGGCGAGTACAAAGGCCCCTTCTTTAAATTTTCTCATCTCGCCGGACTCGGATCTTGTTCCCTCGGGAAATAGGTAGATAGAACTACCTTGTTTCAAATGTTTTTCGCAGGCTTTGTACATCGTTTTGACGCTTTTGTTGCTGCCACGCCTAAGCCTTATGTATCGGTTGAGCGACATGTTCCACCCGATCAGTGGGATTTTGAATAGCTCAGTTTTAGAGACCCATTTAAAATGTGTAAAAAGCGTGAATGCGACAAGAATATCGACTAACGATTGATGGTTCGACACGATGATGTAGGTTTCGTTCGCATCAATATGCTCTTTGCCTTGTATTGAAACTGACCACGGTGGCATAAGCCAGATATATAAACTTGCCCAAAGACAGGTGAATCGGTGTAAAAGCCAAAGACGTTTATCAAAAAGTACAGTCGCCAGCCAAATCGCCAGGGCAATCACAAAAAAGAAAGCTGACGTTAGGAAAACGAATGCAATATAAAGAATTGCAATGACTCGAAAAATTAAAGACTGAACCATCGATGTTTTGTTGTTGTTCTCTGGAAGTTACAGTGTAGCGTGGTAAATTGTAGCACTACACAGAAAAGGTTCCAGCCGGAGTATTGATATGCCATTTAGCGTGCCTGAGGTTAGGGGTGATGTGATTTTTGAGTCATTTCCGGTGGGTCCTTTGCAGTGTAACTGCGCAATTATAGGTGATCCAATTGCGAAGACTTGTCTAATTATTGATCCCGGTGGTGATCCAGACAAGATCATGGCGATTGTTGATCAGCACGGGCTGACGGTAAAAGGCATCATTCACACGCACGCCCACCTTGATCACATCCTGGCGTCAGCCGAAATCAAGAATCGCACTGGCGCGCCGCTTTTACTGCACCAGGGTGACAAATTCCTATGGGACGCATTGGAAGACCAGTGTCAAAAATATGGTCTTGATTATACGCCCACGCCGGAGCCGGATGTTTGGCTGAAAGATGATTCGGCGTTAGGCTGTTGTGGTGGGGTTGCCATTCATACACCGGGCCACACGCCGGGTTCGATTAGCTTCTGGTTTGAGAATCATGATGTGTTGATCGCTGGCGATACCCTTTTCCAGTTGGGTATAGGTAGGACTGATTTACCCGGCGGCAGTTTTGAAGCCATTGAGCGCTCGATTACAGATCGCTTGTTCAGACTTGCTGATGATGCCCTGGTCATTACAGGTCATGGTCCATCAACTTCACTCGCCTTTGAGAAACAAGCAAACCCTTTCTTTGGTGGAAATGGGTGACTGGTATTACCCCAGAAGATCAAAACCGCTAGAATCGGTCATTCGGCTAGGGGCGAAAACAATATTTGGTAGCAAAGACAATGTTCGTTGCTGCAAAATGTTAGTTCCTAAAAAATGTTAGTTCCTAAAAAATGTTCGTTCCTGAAAATGTTCGGTCCTAAAAATGTTCGGTAGTAAAATAATGTTCAGTATGAAAAGAATTTTTAGTCGATTGCCCGGTCTGTTTTTGGTCAGTGGCATTTTACTGGCTAGTGGTTGCGCAAACCTGATCTCAGGGATCACGTCTCAGATGGCTGATGATTTAGCGGGTAGCATACTTAACAGCGAAGACATTGATACCGTAAGGGAAGGCGTCCCGGCTTATCTGCTGCTGATGGATAGTTTTCTTCGTAGCAGCCCTGATTCAGTAGAGCTTTTGCTGGCTGCATCGAACCTCAATGGCGCTTTTTCAGCCTTGTTGGATGACGAGGCGCGGATAAAACGCTTCAGCGACAAAAGCATGCGCTACGTAGAGCACGCTGCCTGTGTTTCAAAATCTCCTCTTTGCGACGCTCGCCAGCAACGCTATGCGAACTTTGAACAGACGGTCGGTTCACTTAAGGTTGGTGATGTCCCCGTTGCTTATTCTTTGGGTGTTGCCTGGGTTGGCAGACTTCAGGCGAACAGCGATGACTGGGCTGTTATTGCTGAACTCAGCAGAGCGAAGCTTTTAATGGAGCGGGTGATTGAGTTGGACGAATATCATGAGAATGGCGGACCTCACTTGTACATGGGTGGAATGGAAACGCTGTTACCGGCTTCAATGGGAGGTAAACCCGAGAAGGGAAGGGCACACTTTGACAAGGCCATCGATATTAACGAAGCTTATTTGATGACGAAAGTTATCTACGCCCAGCAATATGCCCGTTTGGTGTTTGACCAGGAACTTCATGACAGGCTGCTTAACGAAGTCCTTTCGGCAGACCCTGTGGTTGAAGGGATGACGCTCACTAATCGAATTGCCCAAGAGCGAGCTGCCGATTTGTTGGCTTCCTCGAACGATTATTTTTAAGGATAGAAGATGATTAACAAGTCCGTTCTGGCCCTGTTCTTTTTTGCATGCTTGCTACATTTGAATGCTGCTACAGCCGCCACATACAAAATCGCCACGATATCGCCTGATGGTCTTTCATGGATGAAGAAGCTTCGTGCCGGTGTAAAGGAAATAGAATCGGCGACGGATGGTCGCGTAAAATTCAAAATCTACCCGGGTGGGGTTCAGGGTGATGATCAAACGGTACTCCGTAAAATGCGGATCGGGCAACTACATGGGGGTGCGCTGGCAGCGGGATCGTTAACTCGATTTTTTCCTGATCTGCAGATTTACAATTTACCCTTGCAGTTTCAGTCCTATGAAGAAGTCGATTATATTCGCAAAGAGATGGACCAGATGATCGCCGACGGACTGGCGGAAGCGGGTATTGTGACCTTTGCGTTTTCGGAAACCGGTTTTGCGTATCTGCTCACCCAGGAACCGGTAAGAACAGTGGCGGATCTTAAAGGCCTAAAAGCATGGATCCCTGATAACGATCCTATTGCCGCCGAACTCATTAAATCGTTTGACGTTAGCCCGATACCGCTTGGTATCACAGACGTCCTCGCGGGCCTTCAAACGGGGCTGATAGATGCTGTTATGGCACCCCCAGCAGTTGCGCTAGCGCTCCAATGGCATAACCACGTGTCGTATATGACAGATCTACCATTGGTTTACATCTACTCGATGCTGGCAATGGATAGCAAGGCTTATCAACGAATCTCCGATGACGATAAGCGGGTAGTGCGTAAAGTCGTGGATTCGATGTTTCTGGAAATGGAGTCTGAAAACCGTGTAGACAACGAGAAGGCCTATCAGGCTTTAAAGTCAATTGGCATCAAACCGATTGACCCTGACAATATCGACGAATGGCGGGCAGTGGCTGATGCGTCAATTGAAAAGCTCATTGGATCGGGAAAAATCACTCCGGAAGCCGTTAGGCTATATCTCGCTAATCTCCAAAAGTACCGGGATGGTTCGCCTTCAGCGTCTGATTAAGATACGAAAATGGGGGGGCAATGGCTGCTCTTAGAAAAAATCTCCTGGCGGTAAGGTCTGGCCTTCATAGGCTGGAAGATGGGGCGCTTGTGCTGGCGCTAGTGAGCATGCTGGTGATGGCGCTTACCCAGATTGTGCTTCGTAACGTGTTTGACAGTGGCTTGCTGTGGGCGGAATCGTTTCTTCGGATACTGGTATTGTGGGTTGCTATCCTTGGCGCCATGGTCGCGACTCGGGACAGAAACCACATTAGCATTGACCTTTTGTCTCGACTTCTACCCTCCTCATATTTTGTGCCGCTTCAGATAGTTTCATTATTATTCGCGGCTGTTCTTTGTGCTATCGCGGCATACCACTCGGTCGTGTTTATCAGTTATGAATACGAGGATGGGGCCATTGCCTTTGCCGAAGTGCCTGTTTGGTTCTGCCAGTCAATTATGCCGATCGGGTTCGGTGTGATGGCGTTACGGTTCTTGTATTCAGCGTTCGTGAGGGAGCAATAGTTGGGCATTCTAGGATCTGCCATTGTTGCGCTGCTCGCACTCTTTGGGACGCCATTGTTTACGGTTATTCTCGCTGCGGCCATGTTGGGGTTTTATCTGTCCGACATCCCACTGACGGTCATTCCCATTGAAATCTATCGGCTGGTTGATACTCCCCTATTGTTGGCGCTACCGCTATTTACCTTTGCTGGTTACATTTTGGCAGAAAGCCAACTGTCGACGCGTCTGGTAAAAGTAACTGCCTCATTCCTTGGCTGGATGCCTGGAGGGCTTGCAGTTGTTTCCTTTATCACCTGTGCGTTCTTTACGGCCTTTACCGGAGCATCAGGCGTCACTATTGTTGCCGTTGGTGCGCTGTTGTTGCCTGCGTTGGTCGAAGGTGGTTACCGCGAAAGGTTTTCACTTGGGCTTGTAACAACTTCTGGTAGTCTTGGGTTGCTGTTGGCCCCTTCGCTACCCCTCATTTTGTACGGCGTCATCGTTCAGCAGATGAACCTTCCGAATCCTTTTACTATCCAGGAATTGTTTATTGCGGGGATTGTCCCGGCGCTGTTGATGATTGTTCTGTTAACCATCTACAGTATCTGGACGACCAGGCACGATCGACTGGAGGCAACGCCTTTTGATCGCGGGGTGGCGTGGAGATCCCTGAAGGAGATGAAGTGGGAGGCTCCGTTACCGGTGATCGTTCTGGGCGGCATCTACTCGGGATTTTTTGCTGTTTCAGAGGCTGCGGCCGTGACGGCATTTTATGTCGTGATTGTAGAGGTATTTATTCACAGGGAAGTGCCGGTAAAAGAATTGCCTAAAGTCATTCGAGAGGCGATGGTAATGGTTGGTGGAATCCTGTTGATTCTCGGAGTATCTTTAGCGTTCACCAACTTTCTGGTGGATGCCGAGGTTCCTCAGTCATTGTTTGAATGGATCAGGACGTTCATCGAAAGCAAGTTCACTTTTCTGATTTTGTTGAACCTGATTCTGCTGGCGCTGGGGGCGATATTGGATATCTTCTCTGCGCTGGTGATCATGATTCCGCTGATCGTGCCCCTGGCACTCCGTTTTGGGGTAGACCCGGTGCACCTGGGCATCATTTTTCTGGCCAATATGCAGATTGGGTATTTCACACCGCCTATCGGTATGAACCTCTTTATTGCCAGTTATCGTTTCAAGAAACCGATCACTGAACTATACCAGGCGACCATTCCTTTTATGCTGGTGTTGCTGGTGGCTTTGGTGCTTATTACTTACGTTCCGGAACTGAGCCTGTATTTCCTTGATCGACCAGAAATGCCCGTTCAGGCGCCGTAATGTCATTCGGTTCACAGAGAAGCGATGTGTTTTAAATCGAGTCAAAAAAGGCGATACTCAAGTCATGCGAAGGCCATAGTGGTCTCCTCGGTGATCCGCTACCTGGAGCGCAAAGGATTAGTTAGGACTTAAAATTAGTTAAAACTTAGAATTCGTTAAAACTGAGTTAGTCAAAACTGAGTTAGTCAAAACAAGGAATTAGTCACGCCGTTAAAAGGCCAAAGGTGCCAAGGACTAAAGTGCCAAGGATTAAACTTCCAGAGCAGCAGAGATGCCGGGGTTAATCTGGTTTAGAAGGTTACCAATATCGAACTAAGGAATTGAGGTTGAGCGAACAGACCCTAGATAATGCGTATTTGAGGCTGATTGAGATTGGCAAGGCGCTGTCTGC
>JABIVN010000453.1 GCA_018667205.1 Gammaproteobacteria bacterium
GGCTGGTCTCCCAGGTGCCACTTGCCAAAGCAACCGGTAGCGTAGCCGTTTTCCCGCAGCATCTCGGCAAGGGTGATCTCATTGGGATTGAGCCCCCGGCTGTCCCCAGGAAAGGTGACCTTGAGTTTTCCGCCGTCCATCCCGATGCGGTGGGCGTAGGTTCCGGTGAGCAAGGCGGCCCTCGATGGGGTGCATGCGGTATTGGCGACATAAAAATCAGTGAGCACCATGCCCTCCTCTGCCATCCGATCGAGGTGAGGCGTCTGGTTGACCTGGTTGCCAAAGGGCCCGATATCCCCATATCCCATATCGTCGATGAACATGATCACGATGTTGGGTTTGGGAGTAGCACTGGGGCTGGCGGCCCATGCGGGCGTACTAAGCAGCAGGATCGCCAGGGCGACCGCTTTCAGAAAAGAGCGAAGTGGCATTTGGTCAATCATGATGGAGTTCATTTAACTTTTTGGGTTTACTTCTCCGTGCGCCACCCTTGCGGGGTTCGGCTTGAGGCGGCATGACTGTAAGGCAGTTTAATGCAGCTGCTGTGAGAAGATTCCATCTCATGGTTTCAGTTAGTTTGAGAGTAGGACAAGTTTGGAACTTGTCCGTAGGATATGTGGATTCGTAGTGATTGGGTCGGGTAAATGATTACTTTGCATGAGGGCTGTGAAAGACACATTGGCTTGCGCTGCTTGGGTTGCTGACAAGTTACAAACTTGTCCTACTTTGGCGTGGTCCCCGGAACGGTGCAGACATAGACGCCGACGAAATCGCAGTTCATGTTATCGACCGTAAGGACGGGGATAATCATCTTTTCCGCAGCGTGCGTATTCAGTGACAAGATACAAAGGGCAATTAAGGTAATGAGGTATTTCATATGGTTCTAGAGTATGTGAGGAATTAACGTTTCCGGTTTGCCGGTCCACCCCACCATGCATTATCTGGCAACTTGCTATCCCAGGCATCGAACTGCTTTTGCAATTCCTTGGCTTTCTCAGGGTGTTTGCTGATCAGGTCAGTTTTTTCGTTAGGATCATCGGCGAGGTTGAAGAGTTCGACTTTTCTAGTTCCGGAAGGAGACCCATTATTCCAGACCAGTTTCCAGTCCTTGTGACGAATCGCATAGTCGTCATCACGACGGAACCACATGACCTCGTGTGGACGGCCTGATTTTTCACCCTTCACAAATGGCATGAGGTCCACGCCATCAAATCCTTTTTTTGCAGGCTTCGCGCCTGCAAGCCGAACGATGGTCGGAGCCAGATCCAGTGCACTTACTGGATAATTATATCGCGATCCCGCTTTAATTTTTCCCGGCCAAGACATGACAAACGGAACTCTGGTTCCTCCCTCATAGGTATCCCCTTTAAATCCGCGTAAGGGCGCACTACTCGCCGATGATGTCTTAGGCGCGCCATTGTCGCTGAGAAAAACAACCACTGTATTATCGTAGACTCCGTGATCCTTGAGCGCCTTGATGACCCGGCCAATGCCATCGTCCATCGACACTAACATCCCAGCGTAGACCCGACGGTTCTTATCGGCTATGTGACTCACCTTATCGGCGACATTGGCGGGTGCCTGCCACGGCGCGTGAACCGCATTGTATGACAAATAGAGAAAAAACGGACGCTGCTTATTGCGCTCGATAAACTGCACACTCTCATCAGTAAATGTGTCTGTGAGATAACCTTGGTAATCCAGCGGTTCATTATTTCGATAGATCGGCCATAGACCAGGATGTTTCCCCCATACCCTGTTGGCATGGGTAAACGAATGAGCTCCATTCAGGAAACCATAATAATAATCGAAGCCGCGACTGTTAGGGCGGAGAGGTTCATCAATCCCAAGGTGCCATTTCCCGATCACCCCCGTGCGATACCCGGCGGGTTTGAGGAGTTCACTGATAAGTTGTTCAGATTTGGGAACTCCTGCATCTCGACAGCGCGGTTTATCGGGCCAACCTTCCTCGGGAGCATTTTCACCGCAACCGAATCGCTGCTGGTATCTACCTGTTAAGAGCCCCGCCCGTGATGGACCACAAACAGAAGCAGAGACATAGCCTTGAACAAAGCTGACACCAGAATCAGCCAGTGCATCCAGGTTCGGGGTCGGAATATCCTTACATCCGTTAAAGCCGACGTCGGCATACCCCATATCGTCGGCAAGGATGACAACGATGTTTGGAACTTTTGTTGATTCCCCCAGACTGTACGATGTCGTAAGCAACAGGGAGGCAACTAGCGTGATGGATTTTTTCATTCTGTTTCGATTTCTAAAGTTGGCTGGCAGGAGCATATTATTGTGTGTACTACTTCGCTAAACGTTTTTGTTCAAACATCCAGGTTAGAAAGTCGGGGTCACAGCGTTTGCTGCTGAGGTGCAGTGTGGCGTTGTCGGCTCCTGCGATCATCTTCTCTGGGTTGTTATGCCGGCCACCCTTGAGGACGGTAGGGCATCAGCTTAAACTCGCGCCGCACCATGGAACGACCCTGACAGACATAGGTGGCCCCGTTGCTCATGGCATCGATACCGGTCATGAGCTGTCCACGCGTCGGAGTGCACATGGGGGAGACATGGAAATCAATAAAACGCACAGAATCGGCGTACAGTCTGTTCAGATTCGGTGTTTTCAAGACAGGATTGCCATGGCATGACAGATCGCCATAGCCCTGACTGTCCGACACTATTTTGCTGCTGCCTGGTTTCGCTGATGCGCCCGTAGCGAGGCATGCAAGCATCACTGTAATTCGTAATCTTTTTATCATCATATCCGTGTTTGTTTTCAGGATTTTTTCAGGGCATTGAATTAATGCCAAAGGGTAGGTAAAATCCCTTAGCTCATTTTCTATTCATTTAGGCATAACCACTGAGTACCCGTTCCAGCGCTCCGCTTTCTTGACCCACTTAATGGACCTACCCTTATTCAGTTGATCAATTCTTGCCCGGGCCAACTTCACCTCTTTCGGGTTTGTGAGTAGTGAATATTCCAACTGATAAGAGATCGTTTCTCCGGCTCCAATTTTTGGCAACCGCCCCATCTTCCGCTCATAGGAGCGGTTCGCTGGAAAAGTATTTCCGGGTTCCAGACCGGTTACATAC
>JABIVN010000454.1 GCA_018667205.1 Gammaproteobacteria bacterium
AAGCTTAATTCCCATTGCTGCGTCAACAAGTGGTACATAACGCAGAGACAATCGAGTCCCCGTGATCAGGGAATAAGTGATTCCAACACTGAAAGTTATGCACAATAGAACAACGACGATGATTGGACGCCGGCTAAGCCCTGGGAGACGCGTTAGGATTTTCTGCCAAATAGTCATATATTGAGTCTTTTTTTAGGTACTCTGCAGCGGTTCATTCGCGGGAGTGCTGGTACAGATCAAATATTTCTGGCGGCTGGTTTTGCGTGTCCAATAGACGCCTTCCACTTTGTTCACGGGTGATTCACCTTTGTGCTTGGACTGTTCTAGTCCCGCAGTTACAGGCGACATTAATGTGACCGAGCGCCGCCGCAAACACTAACCCGCATAGCTTGAGTGTATCGCTCCAACTAGGATGTATCGCTCGAACTAGAGTTTATCGCTCCAATTAGAGTGTAACATAGGCATCGTGTCATGCGGTTTCAAGCTATCGATCGATCAGCATGCGCCAACTAGTCTGACATCAAGAGCGCAGTTACCGCTTTCTGTTATTGACGTCTTTTACCCTGGTCGGCTAACGCTTGTTGCCAATTTGTGTGTTTCTTCGTGTGCTTAGGTCCCCGTATCAGATCTTGCCATAGGGCCGGCTGGGTCAATTTTTCGTCGATTAATTCAACCTGGCGATATGGTAATTAATCCGTGCGCTCTTGATGTCATTGAGTATCACGTATAGGCATGGGATTAAAATAAGCGTGATCACAGTTGCAAATAGAATTCCAAAGCCCAGTGAGACGGCCATAGGAATAACCAGCTGAGCAGCCAGACTTGACTCCGTCAGTATCGGTAGTAAGCCAAAGAAGGTGGTAAGAGACGTTAGCATAATAGCGCGGAACCGTTCTGTCCCCGCCTTAATAGCGGCTTCCACGATATCCATTCCGTCAGCGACAGACTTGTTCACGAAATCTACTAAAATAATACTGTCATTCACCACCACGCCCGCCAGGGCAATGATGCCGTAGACAGAGAGCGCGCTAAAGGGAATGCCAACGATAATATGGCCAATAAGTGCACCAATCATTCCAAACGGGATCACTCCCATGATGATGAGCGGCTGCAGATATGATTTCAGTGGGACCGCCATCAAGGCATAAATACAAAATAACGAAAGCGCGGTGGTCAGAATCATACGTTGCGTAAGTTCATCCTCTTCCTGGCTTGCACCACCAAGTTCGATTCGTACATTGGGATGTTTTAGCGCCAGTTGCTCAGAGAAATCCCCTAACGTCACATCGCTTACTATCTTACCGGGTTGCGTGATCGCCTTATTGATATCAGCGGAGATAATAATCGCACGCTTACCCCAGGTACGGCGGATGGTAGAAGGCGAGACTCTGGTTTCAAGTTCTGCCACCGCGGTGAAGGGTACCTCTTCACCGCCACTTGTTCTAATATACATGGATTCAAGGTTACCCATCGATTCACGTTCCTCCCGAGGGTAACGAACCATGACTTTTACCTCCTCGCGGCCACGCTGAAGTCTCTGGGCTTCAACACCATAGAATGCAGCTCGGACCTGACTAGCAAGGTCCGTAAGTGCTAAGCCAAGCGCCTCTGCCGAGGGTTTAATCTTCAGGTTTACTTCAGGGATGCTGCCGGTGTTGGAATTCTCAATATCGTACACACCCTCGTAGGATCTTAAATGTTGATGCAGTAACTCTGCCGCAGCTTCCAGTTCTTTAATATCCGGCGAAATCAGCTTAAAGTTAATGTCTTTGCTATAGCCATGAGACTTCTGCGCACCGCTGATTTGAATGGTTTTCACGCCAGAGAGCTCTCCAACACGCTCTCGCCAGTTTGTCGCAAGTTGTTCTGGGCTCTGTGAAAGTGAATCGACAGGCTTTAGCTCAGCGATGACATTACCATTAGTGTTGAAGACATAAGCGGCCATATTTTTTAAAAACTTATCATCCGCGGGTTGTTCTTCATTGAGTTCAACGAGTGAATGGTTAAGTCGTTCGACAACCTTGACTACCCGTGCAGGCGATGTTCCATCGATCATTTCCACTCGCGCAGAAATAAAATCGGTGGACATGCTAGGAAAGAAAACGGTTTTGATAAAGGGGCCCATTACAAACCCAATGGCCAGTATCAACATACTGATGAACACTGCGAGGGTGGTGTAACGGGCTTTTATTGATCTAATCAGCAGCGGCCGGTATTTCTGCTGAACAAGGTATTTCAGGCCATCAGCGAATCTGTTTTGGAATCTCTGCAATGGTGAATTGTCATTGGGTACCAACGGTTTCATGCTTGCCAGGTGCGCAGGAAGAATGAGCTTGGATTCAATGATTGAAAATAGCAGGCACAGGACAACGACAGAGCCTATGGCTGCTGGCAATGCGCCGAACCCTCCGGGGACTGTTAATAAGGGTATAAAGGTCGCCACCGTTGTTAGCACACCAAATGTTGCGGGCATGGCGACACGCTTGGCACCACGTATAACATTGTCCAACGAATGGCCATCACGTTCGCTGGCGGTTTGTACGCTCTCCCCAATAATGATGGCGTCGTCCACGACAATACCCAGCACCAGGATGAACCCGAAAAGACTCAGTAAGTTAAGCGAACCGTCTACCAAAGGTAGCAGAGCGAATGCGCCCAGAAACGCGATTGGCATACCCAGCATCACCCAGAAAGCTAGTTGCACCCTAAGGAATATGCCAAGGATGACCAACACCAGCACAATGCCCATGGTCATGTTAGAAACCATAATGTTGATTGATTCCGAAAGGTAGGCGGTACTGTTGCCCCATGATTCTATCGAGATTCCATCTGGTAGCGTCGGGCTCCTCTTTTTTACATAGTCTTTCACCTCGTTAGAGATATCGATCTGGTTCTGATCTCCCACGGCAGAAACAGAAATACCAATGCTGGGTTTGCTATTGAACATTGAATAAAACTGGACTTCTACGAACCCATCGGTGATTTTTGCAATGTCCCCTAATGTTAGTCGTGTGCCATCTGATTTATGGATCAGTACGATTTTTTCAAAGTCTATTTTCCGATAAGCCTGACCCTCGGTTCTTAGCAGGATGTCTCCGGAATCAGATCTAATAGAACCCGCAGGTAGGTCCAGAGATGATCGACGAATAGCTTTCGCTACATCATCAAGGCTCAACCCATACTGCCGCAACCTTGACTCTTCTAGTTCGACACTAATTTCATAAGGTCGTGCACCCTGGATATCTGCTTTGGTAACGCTGGGTAAAGAAAGAATTTCATCCTGAATCGTAGAGGCCAGACCTTTCATCGAGACTTCATCCAGATCACCATAGACCTGAACATTGATTGCGCGTGGTTGGGGCTGGTTCCTATAAATTACAGGGTTTTCGATGGACCCAGGTAGGTTGGAAATCCTATCCACGGCCATCTTCACTTCGTCAAGAATAGCCAATGCGTCGTAATTGGTCTCGACGTCCAGCCTTACTTTGCCGGATGATGGATTAGAGAATGACCGCATATCGGCGATGCCTTCGATGTTTCGCACAGCCTCTTCGATTCGAGTAACCACGCCTGACTCCACCTCGCCAGGCGAAGCGCCAGGGAAGGCAACATCTATGGTGATCATGTCGAGCTGAACGTCCGGCATGAGTTGTGTCCGTATGGTCGACGCGGAGAAGATCCCAGTCAGAATGATCACGACCATTAAAAGGTTCGCCGCTACGTGATTCCGTGCGAACCACGAAATAATGCCCTTATGTGGATCAATGGTTGATTCAGTCGTTTCCAAAATCTACCCCTTGGGTTTTCTCTCTGGATTCCTGATAACGCACGGCTGTCCCGGGTAAAGGGTTTTGCGGTACCGTCAGGCAAATTAGTTGGCCGGATTTCAAGCCCGACTGAACCAAAACAGATTGCTCGTCAGCGCGGGCAACCACCACTGTCACAGGTCTTAAGGTATCGTTGTCGTCCACTGTCCATATTTTGTTGTCCCTGCGTAGCGCTTGACGAGGTAATCGAATCACGTTGTCCAGGCGCTTGCCTTCGATAGCCGCTTCAACAAAAGTTCCCATACGAAGAGAATGCTCCCACTTCTGTGAGTATCGGTTGTAGGGATCATCGATCTGAGCGACGATATATAAAACGCGGCTACGTTCATCAAATACGCCTTCGGTTCGTATAATTCGACCCTGCCAGGTATTGAGTTGCCCGCCAATATTGGCAGATAACTCAACCCGTGGCCCAAGGCCTTGAACCAGTTCAACTTCATTTAGGTTCAGGTAAGGTAACTGGCTATCCGGCAGGGGTAAGCGTATTTCGGCAACCTCAACTGAAAAGGTAACTGCCAGGGGCGAACCTGAATTGACGAACTGCCCAATATCCGCTCGTTTTTCTCGAACCATACCATCATAAGGTGCTTTGATGACTGTCCGGTCAAGGTCACCCTGACGTTTTTCGAGATCAGCTTTTGCGAATTCAAGGCTCGCTAAGGCCTCTGCCTGTTGTGGTTTACGCAAAGCGAGATCGGTAGCGGCCTTACTGGACCGCAATACCGATTGCGCTCGCTCCCAGTCTTCCCTCGCGTAGTCAGCCAGGCCTGTTTCACGAGTGACGTTTGTTTCAGCCGCTCTGACCGAGGCTTGGGCGCGCTTCACTTCTGCACGATAGTTTCGGTCATCGATTCGCACCAGCACATCGCCCTTGCTAAAGAATCCGCCGGCGACAAATGCCGGGGAAACTTCAGTTATCAGTCCGGATACTTCAGAGATCAGGGTCGTCTGGGTTCTTGCTGTCACACTGCCCTGAGCAGTCACTGTGATTTTTTCGGTAGCAGCTTTGACCCGCATGACATCCACGAACATTGTTGGTGGTTTTCTATCAATGGTTTGTGGTGGGTCTTTCTGTATGAACATCCATACAGCAGCCGCGATGCTGATTGCGACAATGACAATTGGGAAAATTATTTTTAACGGCATAGGGTTCATTGTACTCTTCATCTGTACGTATGGTTATACGGATAAAGGTCAGACATCCGTCGCAGACATCCGTCGCAGACATCCGTCGCAGACATCCGTCGTGGACGTTCGTCGTAGACATTCGTCGTAGAATCGACTTGCTTCGCTCGCGACCAATTTGGGGCGCCGATATTTGACATTATTTTACTTAACGTCTCAATATCAACGTTTCCAGGTGTCATTAATTAAGCTTATTAAGCCCGAAATTATCGTTGTATGATCTGTTGTACGGTTCGCAAATACGCATAGATCAATTGAGGCTTAGACAGGCTTGAATGAAAACCAACGCAAGCGGCTGATTTTGGGAAGCCGTTTGGAAATGTCTGGCGACGGCGGGGCACATGCGCTTTAGTTTAGGCAGCCTACTTGGGTCAACTAACCATTAATTGTATGATTTAAAAGTAAGAAAATCTTCTGCGTGAATCGATGTTTCACTTGGCGAATCAGCCTACCAAACTTAAGGAGCCTCTATTGAAGCGCGTTTCTGCAGTGGCTAAACTGGTCTAAAGCGAATGAACAGAATTGGTATATTCGTTGATGTTCAAAATATCTACTACACGACTAAGCAAGCTTATGGGCGTCAATTCAACTACCGCAAGCTCTGGGAAAAAGTCAATTTAGGTGGAGAAATCGTCATAGCCAACGCCTACGCGATCCACTCAGGAGACGAGAGGCAACTCAAGTTTCAGAATGCCCTAAAGCATATTGGCTTCAATGTGCGCCTTAAACCCTATATCCAACGAAGAGATGGGTCTGCGAAAGGGGATTGGGATGTGGGTATTGCGATTGACGTGCTGGATGCCGCGCGGAATGTTGATACTGTGGTGCTGCTGTCCGGCGATGGAGATTTCGATTTACTCCTTGACAGGGTGAAGATGCGATCCAATGTCACCGCAGAGGTGTTTGGTGTCAAAGAGCTGACCTCGAATTCATTAATCAGGTCCGCTAGCTTTTTCCACCCAATTGAAGAGGATCTCCTCTTGTAGCGGTGTCTAAAAGCGATGGTTCAGCGAAGACGAGCGCTACAAGAAAAGGCTTTCCGAGCTTATGAGTCATGAGCCTTTATTGATGAAAGGGCTTATCTCAACCCTAGACACTGGCGTGCAAGGTCCCATACCTGGACATACTAGCGCTTATCTTTCTAACCTAATGACACGTTCCTCTCTTATAGCCGCCACCGATCTGGATGGTTTGCGCTGGTCAATATCAGTCAGTGGGGCTATGCGGAGTAGAGTTTTAGAACTTAGCGGCCGAAATTCTGCGTCAGCAAGTGGTTTTGGTTTGCTCTAACGCGAAGTCATGTGCAGGGTCCATTATCTGTTGAATTTCCACCACGTTGCCATCTGGATCCCGACCATAGGTTGCGCGTATTGGGCTGCCTTCAAAGTTGGGTGGGGGGCAATTAAAAGTCATCCCGTTCTGGCTCAGGCGTTCGTACTCTTGATCGATATCTTGTACGTCAAGGCAGAAATGCGTGTAGCCGTGGTTGTTAACCCCATACTCGGGGTCGATAGGCTTGCCGGGTGGATTCACATATTCGAAAAACTCTAGATAGGCATTTCCCACTTTTAACATTGCTTGTTTGGCGTGGGAGTCTTTAAGCCCGACGATGCTGTCGATAACCTCTGACCCTTGTTGCCAGCCGCCCTCGTAGACGACTTCTGCGCCAATAATATCGCGATAAAAAGCGACGATTC
>JABIVN010000455.1 GCA_018667205.1 Gammaproteobacteria bacterium
AGGCTAACATCTGGATGCGCGAGTTGATCGTTGCCGGCTATAAAGACTAAACGCTCAACACTCAACACTATCAAGGTAGAAAACCGCCCCACATGAATTTTATCGGTTCGCATATTCTTTCAGTGTCGCAGTTCCAGCGTGGCGATATCGAGACCGTGTTTAATGTCGCCGACAAGATGATCCCTTACGCTAGCCGCGATCGTGTTACGCGCGTGCTTGAGGGTGCCATATTAGGCAATATGTTCTTTGAACCCAGCACCCGGACCCGGGTCAGCTTTGGCTGCGCCTGGAACCTGCTTGGTGGTGAAGTGCGAGAAACCACCGAGGTCAAAGCATCAGCCCTGGCCAAGGGCGAATCTTTCTATGACACAGCACGGGTTCTCTCCGGTTACAGCGATATGATCGTCATGCGCCACCAAACGGAAGGCTCTGTTGAGGAATTTTCGGCCGCGAGTCGGGTCCCGGTAATTAATGGCGGCGACGGCTCAAACGAACACCCTAGCCAGGCTCTTCTGGACCTTTACACCATCCGAAAAGAAATGGAGGGTAGAGGCAAGACAGTCGACAATCTGCGCATTGCACTGATCGGTGACTTGCGTTACGGTCGTGCCGTTCATAGCCTGTGCAAACTGCTGTCACTTTATAAGAAGATCCACTTCACGCTGGTTAGTCCCGCAGAATTACGGTTGCCAGAGGCTTACGTCAAAGACATCAAAGCATCGGGTCATGTGGTGGTGGAATCAGAAGATCTGCAGGCAGGTATTGCACATGCGGATATTTTGTACGTCACAAGAACACAGGAAGAACGCTTCCCCAGCCAGGAAGAGGCCGATAAGTACAAGGGACTGTTCCGACTGAACCAGACCATCTACACGGAAAACTGCGAACCCAATACCGTTATCATGCATCCGCTCCCAAGAGATAGTCGCGGCGACGCCCGAGAGCTGGACGATGACCTGAATGAAAACCCCAATCTTGCTATATTCAGGCAAACGGACAATGGCGTCGTGATCAGAATGGCTCTGTTTGCCCTTATCCTGGATGTGGCGGACCAGGTAGAGAAATCTGCGAGGGACGTCAACTGGTACACCGCAGGTCGATTCAGGTAGCCATCAGCCGTGTTATGGACATTTCTTAATAACTTTATTGAATTCTAAAGTTGGCTAGCCAGCTAGCATCATCAACGCGAAACGGCTCGAGTAGATCAAACACCTTGGCCCCTTCTTCAAGCAACGTCTCAGTTGTTTTCCTCGCCTCGAAATTAACCCTAACGACAGGTTCTGTCTTTGACCGCCGAAGTGAAAACCTCCAGTCACCAGGCATCACAACACTCAAACCGTCGAAATGATCAATATCAGAAGCCTTGTCGCCGTAGGCTTTAATGATCGAGGCAAACGCCGCATCTACATCCGACAGTGACAGCGTGATCTCTGGCGTACAACAGATCTCGGCCCGCCGTTCCCGGATTAACGAATGAATTGACTCTCCTTTTTCGTCGAGCAATTTGAGTACTGTCAACCACGCGAACATTCCGGAATCGCAACCCAAAAAATCGCCGAAGTAGTGATGACCCGACAGTTCTCCGCCATAAACTGCACCGTACTGATGCATTTTCTGTTTCATGAACGCGTGACCGGTTTCAGCGGGAACCGCCTTGCCGCCACGCCGCTTAATCATCGCTAACGTGTTCCAGCAAAGCTTGGTATCAAAGACGATCGCTCCGCCTGGCTTTTGTGTGAGAAAGTGATCAACAAGAAGTCCCACCAGGTAATAAGTCGGCATCAACTCTCCTGAGCCATCAAAGCAAACACATCGATCGCAGTCACCATCCCAGGCAACGCCAAGAGAAAAACCCCCGCCACGCATAAACCCGTGCATCTCTTCTGCCAAGCGAGGATTAGCAGGATCTGCGCCTTGTTCGGGAATAGGCCCTGGCGATTTTCTGAACCAGGTAACCGGCAGCTCAAACTCTGTTGCGACCAGTTCCGCCATGGTTGCCGCCGTACCGTTTAGCCCATTAAGCGCAACTTGACCACCGCGAAGGTTTTCAGCCCTAAAATGCTGCTTCAAAAAGGTCAAATAAAGAACATGATAATCAACCCGCGACAAAGACCCCCTGGCAGCACGATGACGATAATGACCTGACATCAGACGTTTAAGGTCCGACAGACCCCTGTTATGACTAATCGCCTGGCCGTTTTTCAAAACACACTTTAGGCCATTGTAGTTTGCAGGGTTGTGGCTTGCGGTTACGACAATAGCAGCGTCGATCTCAGGCATACCAGAAGCAAAGTACCCTAGTTCAGTTGGACAAAGACCAATATCGACAACATCGATGCCGATCGACACCAAGGCCTCATTTAACGCATCCTGCAAGGATTGGCTGGAGCTTCGCATGTCACGTCCGGTCGCAACTTTCCCGGTCAAACCAAAATACCCGACGAATGCATGCGCGAAACCTTCGACAAACTGCTCGTCGATCTCGTCCGGATAGATGCCGCGAACATCACCCTCACGAAACGCCTCGAATCGATTATTCATTTTGCAGGTTTTCCTGACGCAGCAAGATTGTCGTTATTAATGCGGAATATCCTTAATGATACAAAAAATAACAACCATAGATCACCCTCAGCAGCAGGCTATTTTAGCTGACTGTTATCGAACACCAGCCAATGATTTAATTGGATCGCTTACCTATTTCAAGGCTGTTTCTGCTTACGGATATGGGTAAAAACCCTGACGATATAATACGCCGATGGAAAATCACTTACGAACCAATTCCGACGCCACTGACTTTGGCGTTCAACCCACAGGGCGGTAAAACTCTAAAAGAAGCGACACGTTTGAACAAGATGACACCAGCGCGTGTTTTGCTTATCCTTCACGACCACACTAGTACTTAAAGAGAACTCACATGATCTACAACAGCATACTGGATACCATCGGCAACAC
>JABIVN010000456.1 GCA_018667205.1 Gammaproteobacteria bacterium
CATGCAAAGTGGCAAGTTCATGTTTCTGGACAAATCTATGGACATGACATTACCGCAGACAAAAATCACTATCGACAGGGATCGCGCCGGAGATCTGGGTGTCGATATGGTTGATATCGGCGTCACTCTGGCGACTTTTCTGGGTGGTAGCTATGTCAACCGGTTTTCTCTTCAGGGAAGAAGTTACGAAGTCATTCCACAGGTGGCCCGGCAATTCCGCGGCGATCACCGACAGCTGGATGAATACTATGTTCGTACCGGAGCCGGCGACCTGGTCCCGCTATCCAGCCTGCTGTCCTATGAAACACTGACCCAACCAACCAGTAGACGACAGTTCCAACAACTCAATTCAGTCACTGTTAGTGGCGTCATGGCTCCCGGGGTAACCCTTGGCGAAGCGATCCAGTTTATGGAAAACGAAGCCACTGCGTTTCCCAGGGAATTTAGCTTTGATTACATCGGTGAGTCCCGGCTATTTAAACAGCAGGGCAGCGCTTTGATACTGACCTTCTTTCTGTCATTACTGGTGATCTATCTGGTACTTGCAGCGCAATTTGAAAGCTGGCGGGACCCACTGATCATTTTGATCTCGGTACCTATGTCTATTGCAGGCGCCATGATTTTCATCACGCTTGGCTTTGCGAGTTTGAACCTGTACACGCAGGTCGGGCTGATCACATTGATCGGTCTGATCGCAAAAAATGGGATATTGATTGTTGATTTTGCGAACCGAATGCAGGAAGAACGGTGCCTATCGAAACTCGATGCCGTGTTGGAAGCAGCCTCGGTTCGCTTAAGGCCTATCCTGATGACAACACTGGCGATGTTAATGGCGATGGTGCCGCTGCTTATCGCTTCTGGGCCTGGTGCTGAAGGTCGATTCCAGATTGGTCTGGTCATCGCGACCGGTCTGGGTATCGGGACATTGTTCACCCTGTTTGTTGTGCCGGCGTTCTATCTAATGCTCGGGAAGGATCGGCAGAGCACCCGCCCTAAATCGATTTCGTAACGACGATAATTAGGCTCAATTAACCCGTCTCCAGTTATGTTTTCCTGGGACATCTATCCGATAAGCGGTCTGGGCCTCAACCTAAACACTTCGTTGAAGAAACACCGGTGCAGCGAACAAAAAATGCGCAACGCACGCCCTGATATGGCCGATACTTTGTGGGTCTGTTCCCTTCATCACTAATCTAGGAAGCCAAGTCATTGCCCGGCTGTCAATCGGCTTAGGATAAAGGCGCCTGAGGCCGCAAGGACAACCCTCATCAAGCCACGCGCCTGTTACAGCGCGAAAAATTTGAATTTCGTTTAACGATCAATTTCGAAGAACCATGCGATCATAAAAATATAACGGGTTTTACTAATCATCAAAAAGCCGTTAATCTTGACCCCGCATGCGCATGCAAGAATCCACATGCTTTGCCTGCCACAACACCAGCAAGACTCCTAAAGATATACCGATACAAAAAGGACATGGAAGAAACGATGAACAAAGAAAATTTCGCATTTAACGAAAAGATCATTGAGGAATTCCGAGCAAACGAAGGCAAGGTGGCCATGTTTGCAGGTATGCCAATGATCATCTTGCACACCATCGGCAGGAAATCTGGCAAAACACTGCTAGTGCCACTGGTCTTGACCGTCAATAAAGAGGGTGAAATGCTGTTGTTTGGTTCTTTCGCGGGCGCCAAGAACGATCCGGCTTGGGTGCACAATTTGCGCGTAAACCCGACGATTGATGTAGAAATTGGAACCGGTCAATTTTCGTCACAGATTGAAGAACTGTCTGCAGGTGACGCAAAAGAAGCCTGCCAGAGAACGGCTTCGAACAACAAAACCTTTGCTGGTTATATGAAATCTGCAGCTCCACGAGACATTCCTGTGTTTCGCGTTACTCGCCTGTAAAGGTTAGGGTCCCTGCGGTGTAAAAGACGTAAGCCAGCCGAATCAATAACGTTAAAGGGTGATTTTTCTTGAGCGTTAGCCTTGTCAACAGCAGCAGTCCTGCATCCGTATCCCTCCCTTGGCTTACCCCAAACAGATTAGGCCAAACCTACTCTGGGACGTATCTCCCTGGTTATTCTAATTCTTGCTTACCACTTCGAATGTAATCATCAATCAGATCGTGATACCGGGAAACCCTGCTTTCCTGATCGGCAAGGTAGGCGCCACCATAACCGCGGGATCGCAGCCCTGCCTGCTGTAAAGAAAATATCTCGACGTCCTGATCGATTGTTCGCCCCATACTTTTATCGCCTGCCTTAAACACCTCGTGCTCTATCTCAGCGTCCCGCTCAACAATGCCGGCAGTCGTACGGATCGGCGCTGTTTCACTTTCGGGCTGGCTTGCGTACCACCAATTATCGAAGATGCACTGCTCCGGATCGGTCGGATGAGGCCTTGCTCGCAGAAAATGAAAACCATCGGACCATAAAGACACCGCAAAGTTAGGAAACAAGGTGTAGTGGAAAGCATCTGTAAACTGCTCATCAGTGAGCTTTTCATAATGCCTATAACCTTTCCGGGGACCTTTCTCTCGCTTCACTTTTTGCAACGCAGTCCGGGTTTCATCACCCCTCCCTACAAAATCTGCGGGACTAAGCCCCCACTCATGCATGATCGTGTTTAAAGGTTCGCCGATCGTGCCGTCTTCATTCAGCGAAACACCTGCGTACCCACCCGGCATGATCATTCTGTTGTGCCCCTCATCTGAAAGGTCAAAGCGGGTGTTTTCGACGCGAGTGTCAACACCTGAGTGCATACGTGCACGCTCCTCTGGAGTCCCAGTAGGCCTGTGAACCGTTGGAACATGGTATGACTCATTAAAATTGTCCATCACGACCTTCCAGTTGCAGGGGAGCGTTGTCGTGAGGGCCATGTAACGCTTCCAGGTATGCAGATCGTACTTAGACCAGTCGTCCCATATAGGCCCCAGGGATTTTTTCAGGCCCGCACATTCAGGGTCCATGTTGACCCATATAAAACCGGCAAACGTCTCGCAGCGTATTTCTTTCAGTCGGACATTGTCACAGGGATTACCCTGGGAAAAATTTTTCGCGTCCTGAGCAAACATTAGCGCACCATCAATTGCGAATGCCCACGCGTGGTACTTGCAAACAAGTCGCTTTGCATGCCCTTTTTTTTCTTGCAGCAACTGATTACCACGATGTTGGCAGATATTGTAGAAAGCCTTGATTGTCTTGTCGTCCTGCCGAACCATGAGAATAGATTCAGGGCCAACATCCTCACGTTGCCAGTCACCCGGTTCCTGCATTTCAGATTCGCGCCCCAGCAACAACCAGACTTTGGTCCACATGTGCTCAAATTCCAGTTCTGAGAATTCTCGAGATGTGTAACGTTTACCTTCAAGCCGATTTCGCCGCAACTCCTGCTTCGGCCAGTCGGGTAAGAAGTTCCCTGATGTACTCATGTGTTAACTCTCAGCCTCAGGTACATACTAAAAAGTTGAATTCGTTTGGCCTCCATCAATAACGAGACTCTGGCCGGCGATAAATGCCGCTTGCTGGCTGCAAAACATAGCGACGAAATCCCCGATATGTTCCGGATCACCAAATATTCCAGCCGGAATTCTCCATTCGTCAACAAATTTCTGGATTTCCTCGTCATAGCTAGTCCCATTTTGCTCTGCCATCGCGTTATACCTGTCAGCTATGGATGAGGTGTGATGCATGCCAGGTAACACGTTATTAATCATCACATTGTCTTTGGCCACCACCTTAGCAACCGCCACACAGTAATTAACGAGAGCTGCTCTTGGTGGTCCCGATAAAATTCTTACCTGCGCCGGGTATTTCGCCGCGCCAGTCCCAATATTAACAACCCGTCCCCAACCTCGTTTAGCCATGCCAGGCACGACCGCTTTCATAAATTGAACGGGAGACAGTAACGTCACTTCAAGGTTGTCGAGCCAATCACTATTATCGACTGTTTGATAGTCACCGGTAAATGGCGGAGGTGAACAGGTACCCACCAAGATGTCGGGGTCGGGACATGCAGCGAGTATTTTTTCTCGCCCTTCGTCTGTACTGTGATCGCAGGCAATCGGAGTGATACTAGCCCCGGTTTCTAATGCAACTTCCTCACACGCTCTGAGCAATCGTTCTTCGCCCCGTGCTGAAACAACCAGATCGACTCCCTCTCGGGCCAACGAAAGCACGGCCCCAAGTCCCATACCGGCGCTGCCCCCATTAACAATCGCTTTTTTGCCCGATATTCCTAAATCCACAGTCACTCCCGAACAACAATTTTATGTTGTAACAGCATAACAATAAACTATAACACGTACTACTTATAAGAGAAAATTTAAGCAGAAGATCGCCTGGCATCACGGCGCTGAAAAGCTGCTCGAAGGCGCACAAGTCTCGCTTCAGATAAAGGGAATCGCCAGATAACGAACACTGATGCCGCGTAAAGAAGCATAGGCGGTATTGTCATCGTAAAGGTGAGCGCAAGCAGCTCATCGGGACCGTTCACGCCTTTGGGGTCAAACCCGAAATAGCTAACCATCGGTAAAGCTATTCCTAGAGCCAGCGCTTGGAAGAACTTGGTTCCCAGGGACCAAACCGCCATGTAGGAACCTGCAACCGCACCACCAGTGCGATAAGCGGCCATTTCAATTAGATCGGCTTTCATGGACAACGAAATCGCAACAAAATTACCGCTAGCGATACCATACCCACCAAGCACCACGCAAAACCCAACAATATCGCCGGGCCCGAGCATCATATATCCCGGTGTCGCCAGTACATATATCACTGCTCCCAATACCCAGGTTTGCTTCTTCCCAATTCGATAAGACACCCAGACCCACACAGGTAACGAAAAAAGCTGCGTCAAATAAAACCCCAGCAGAATGGTCTGGGTGCTCGTTTCTATATCAACGACGAAAGCCGCAAACAGCATAAACAGCGACGATGACCAAGTGGTACCCATCGACAGCATCAGAAATCCGATAAACAGAATCATAAAAGATCCGTTGGAAAACATTTGTTTAGTGGCAGCGATGAGATTTTGTTGCGCTTTTTTTGTCACCTTTTCTTCCGGGACCTTCCAAAGTGCGAGAAAAACCAGCGTCGGTAAAAGAACCAAAGCCATAAAGCCCACGATCGTCAGGCCCTCTTTGGGCAGGTTACCATAGCCGAACAATTGTCCTGACAACGACGGAATCAGTAGCACACTGACATTGCCGAGATAACCGAATGCCTGACGCCAACCCGTGATTCGGGTGCGTTCATTGTAATCATCGGATAATTCAGCACCCCATGCGAAATAGGGAATATTGATCATGGTCCAACCCAGCCAAAGCAACATCGACCAGATCAGTAGATGCCAGTTAGTCACAACACCCGTGGGCGCAAATAACTGCCATGCTGAAATAGCCATGATAATCGAGCCTGCTGCGAGCCAGGGCTTTCTTCGACCGAAACGCGTTTGCGTTTTGTCACTCAAGTAACCTATAACAGGGTCGGTTACCACATCGGTAATCCGTGCCAGCATCAGAATCAATCCAATCTCGGCAAGTCCGAGTCCGAGGTCACGGGAGTAAACAAACGGCAAGTAGAGGGATACCGGTATCGATGCGAGATAAACCGCGTAGTCCGGTAAACCGAA
>JABIVN010000457.1 GCA_018667205.1 Gammaproteobacteria bacterium
CAGCATCGCTTCATTTCGATCATTGGCGGCTTCACCAAGTGACCAGACGTCACCATCTTTACTCACCGCAGCAGGCTTACCCAGCAATTGCCACACTTCAGACAGGTTAACCTTGCCATCAGCAATGAACCGGTCTGATTCACTCACCGGAACAGGCACACAGACCTCCTCCTTGCAAAACCCTTCAGTCTTGAGAACCCATCCTGTCGCAGCCGTCATCTCGCCCTGACTGACCCAGAGTTCAGAACCTGCCCCGACCTGCAGTACAGTCTCTGTGTTTTCGTTAAGAATAGTCACCATCGTCATTGTTTCCTTCACCATTTCATGAATTTAACACCGGTTGCTCAGCCGTCTCGTCTTCACTGTTTGCTTGCACTGAGGCTTTACCAAGGACCAGATAAAAAGTCGGCAGTACAAAGAGGGTAAACAACGTACCCACGCTCATACCGGCAGCGATCATCAACCCGATAGCGAACCTGGAATTAGCCCCGGCACCATAGGCCAGAACCAGCGGCAGAACCCCAAGCACCGTTGCAACGGTCGTCATTAAAATAGGTCGCAATCTAAGCGCGGCTGCCTTGAGTACCGCCGCCTTGCGGTCATAGCCCTCAGAAACCAGGCGATTGGCAAAATCTACAATCAGAATTCCGTGTTTGCTGATCAGGCCAATCAGCGTCAGCAATCCCACCTGTGTATAAATATTCAGTGTAGCTAGCCCAAGTGCCAACGGCACGATCGCCCCAAATAATGATAGCGGCACACTGACCAACACAATAAGCGGATCACGAAAGCTGTTGAACTGCGCCGCCAGAACAAGGTAAATAAAAACTAACGATGTCGAAAATAGCAGCAGGAATCCCTGAGACTCCTGTATGAACCTTCTAGATGCCCCCTGATGGTCGACACGAAATCCCGTGGGCGACACTTCATAAAGCGCCTGTTCCAAAAAATCCAAACTGTCGCCCAGCGTATTCGGCGGCAGCACAAAACCCTGGATCGTCACACTATTGAGCTGTTGAAACTGCTTGAGTGAATTTGGCTCTACCTTCTGACCCAGTGTGACCACTGTACTCAGCGGCACCAGTGACCCTTCAGTGGTACGCACGTAGTATCGCTCTAACCATTCTTTGGTGAGGCGAAAACCCCTATCCGCCTGAGGAATAACCTTGTAGCTACGCCCCTCCATACTAAACCGGTTCGTTTCCGCTTCACCCAGCATTATCTGCAAAGTCTGCCCAATATCCTCCATCGAGATACCCAACCGGGCCGCCAGTTCGCGGTCAATGCGAACCGTGATTTCCGGTCTGGAGTAGCGTAAATCCTTGGTAACGAAAGCGAATATGCCTGACTGCCTTGCTTTCTGCAAAACTTCTTCTGAAACCCTGTCAAGTTCTTTGTAGTCGGCATTGGACGAGATCACAAACTGCAATGGTAGACCTGAATCCGCACCCGGCAGCCCCCCCGCCCCAAAAGTAAAGATCTGTAAGCCACTGATTTTGTCGTACTTAGCCTGGAGTTCCTGACGAATGTCTTCAAGGGAACGCTCCCGCTCCGACCATGGCACTAACTCAACGCCCCCGAACACTCTGTTGGGATTATTGACCTGCCAGGAATGACTAACCTCAGGCACTGTTTTCCAGACATCAACCATCTGGTCAAGAAAATAGGTCGTGTATTCAAGGCTGCTGTAATCCGGAGGAGTCGCCATCGCAAATATACTGCCGCTATCTTCATCGGGTGCCAGCTCTTTCTGGGTCAGCTGATAAAATAGTGGCAGGCTACAAAAAACCACCACGGCGAACAGCACGACCGCGCCGCGATTATTCAGACACATTCCAAGCACCCGTTCATACTGGCGGTGCAGCAGATCAAACTTTTGATCAAGCCAATTAGCGATTCTGCCCTGGTGCTCGTTGTCAACGAGCAGATGGGCACACATCATCGGACTGAGCACCAGCGCAATAACGCCAGAGATCACCACAGCGCCAGCCAGAGTTAATGCAAATTCACTGAACAACACACCCGTCAACCCACCAAGAAACCCAATGGGCAAATATACTGCTACCAGTGTCAGCGTCATCGCGATCACGGGCAGGGCAACTTCTCTTGCCCCAATCAGCGCTGCTTCCCGCGGCTGTTTACCTTCTTCGATATGCCGGTGTACGTTTTCCACAACAACAATAGCGTCATCTACCACCAACCCGATCGCAATCACCATCGCTAGCAGCGTTAGTAGATTGATTGAGAAACCCATTAACCAGACCAGAAATAAGACTGTTATCAACGACAGTGGAATGGCGACAATAGGAATAGCAACGACTCGTAATGAACCCAGAAACAATAGAATGACCAGCACGACAATCATGGACGCCTCGATTAACGTCTTACCGACTTCCGCAAGCCCCTCGCGAATATATATCGATAGATCCGAGTCCAGAAAAATAGTCATGTCTGCTGGAAGTTGTGTTTCGATTTCCTTTACTTTGCTTTTTACCCGCGCGGCCACTTCGAGAGGGTTGGCACCTGGTGCTTCTGTGATCGCGATGAACACCGTTTCCTTACCGCTGGAATAAGCCGCCGACTCATAGGTATCACTTGCCAGTTCAATTTTTGCGACATCACCCAGCCGAACTCGCTTGTCGCCTTCCTGGCGAACCACAATATCGGCGAATTTCTCTGGATCCTGGACATCGGTTTCGGCGTCCACACTCGCCCGGACGAGTTCGCCCCGGGTTGTTCCCGCAGCTGAAATATAATTCTCTCTTCTAACGGCATCGTTAATATCTTTTGCCGTCACATCATACGCCGCCATTTTCGCGGGATTGAGCCAGATCCGAAGCGCAAAAACACCACTGCTCAACATGCGAGCCTCGCCCACACCCTCTACGGTGCTCAGCACCGGCTGAATCGTGCGAATCGCATAGTCTGTTGTTTGCTGAACCGACATCTGGTCACTTAAAAGCGCAAGATACATCATGCCGTCGCCACCGGTTCGATTGCTGAC
>JABIVN010000458.1 GCA_018667205.1 Gammaproteobacteria bacterium
CTTGACAGCCTAGAGGCGCGCGCAGAAGAGCAACAAGCGCTCATTGCCCGCAAGTCGATCCAGGCGCCGTTTAGCGGCGAGCTAGGTATTCGTGAAATCAACCTCGGTGAATATCTTTCGCCAGGCACACCGATCGTTACGCTACAGCAACTTGATCCGATTTTTACGGATTTCACGGTACCTGAGCGCTCTTTGAGTTCCCTGTCCATCGGTCAGGTCGTTGAAGTTACCGTGGCTGCGTTCCCCGCTGAAACCTTTAGGGGAGAAATAAGCGCCATCAGCCCTAAGGTCGAGTCCAGAACACGAAACATTAAACTGCAAGCCACCCTGCAAAACGATGATACGAGACTTCGTCCAGGCATGTTCGCCCGGGTCGCTATAATACTGGGCGGTGCGAACACGGTCGTTACCCTGCCAAGAACCGCGGTGGAGTTCCTGCCATACGGCAACAGTGTCTTTATCGTCACCCAGGAAGGTGACGCACTAACCGTGCACCGCCGTCAGATAACAACTGGCCGTATCCTTGGCACACGCGTTGAAATCATCAAAGGAATTAATAGTGGCGAGCAGGTCGTCAGTGCAGGTCAATTAAAACTGCGCAACGGACAACACATACGAATCGACAACTCAGTTGAGCTAATGGGTGGAGCCACCCGGGGATGAAAATCACCGACATCTTTGTCAACCGACCCGTGTTGGCAACTGTCATTACCCTGCTGATACTACTTGTTGGCTTCAGGTCCATGACCCTGCTGGACCTCCGCGAATACCCTCGCGCAGACAAGGCCGTTATTTCAGTCACCACAGCCTACCCGGGTGCCGACGCCGAGCTTGTACAGGGTTTTATTACCACGCCCCTGCAGCGCGCCATTTCGGAAGCTGCCGGCATTGATTACATGGTGTCAAATTCGAACCAGGGCGTTTCCATCATTTCCGCCAACATGGACTTGAATATTGACCCGAACGTCGCCATCGCCGAAATCCAGGCGAAGGTCGCGAGCCAGCGCAGCGTCTTGCCCCGCGAAGCATTGGACCCCGTGATAGACCTGCGAACCGGTGACTCCTTCGCGCTGCTTTATCTCGCCTTTTCGAGCGAGGAAATGAACCCTAGCCAGATCACTGACTATTTAATGCGTGGCCCGATTCCGAAAATACAGGCTATTCCCGGGGTTGCCAAAGCGCAAATCAGCGGCAATCAGGTTTATGCCATGCGAATCTGGTTGAATCCGCAGCGCATGGTTGCGCTAGATGTTACTGCGACCGATATCAGGGCCGCATTGCAAAGGAACAATTACCAGGCAGGCGTGGGACGAACCAAAGGCGATTACCTGAGTATTGACTTGACGGCCACAACCGACATTTCTGACGTCCATGCGTTTAGCGACTTGATCATTCGGTCCGATGAGGCGTCGCTGGTAAGAATGAGCGATGTTGCAGAGGTCTCTCTGGACGCCAAAAACTTTGATCAAACCAGCTGGTTCAACGGCCATCCCGCCATCATGGTGGGGATAGAAGCGGCCCCTGGCGCCAACCCGCTGCTGGTTTCCGATGCGGTCAGACAACAGGTGGAGGATATCGAACGTCAACTACCAGCCTCACTAACGCTATATCGGGTTCACGATGGGAGCCAGTACATCGAAGATTCCATCAATGAAGTCCTACGTACGCTCGCAGAGGCCATGATAATCGTACTGATCATCATCCTGTTGTCACTGGGCAGCTGGCATGCGGCAATTGTTCCGGCACTGTCCGTGCCCCTGGCCCTGATCGGTGCAGGGCTCATTATGCTGTTGTTCGGGTTTTCCCTAAACCTGCTAACGTTATTGGCCTTACTGTTGGCTATCGGGCTGGTCGTGGACGATGCCATTGTCGTGGTGGAGAACGTGCATCGACACATTCAGCAGGGAAAGACACCACTGGCCGCTGCACAGGACGGGGCCCGAGAATTGGCCATGCCGATCATCTCAATGACCACGACCTTATTGGCGGTTTATCTGCCGATCGCTTTCATGGGCGGACTTGCCGGCATCCTGTTTACAGAGTTTGCCTTCTCTCTTGCTGGTGCTGTGTTGATTTCAGGGATTATCGCGTTGGTCTTTTCACCTATGCTGGCGTCAAAAGTACTGAACAGTCGTGATGAACCCGAGAAATTTGAAATGAGGGTTGAAACTATTTTCAATCAACTGGCAAAAGTCTATCGCAATGCGCTTCGTGCCTCGCTTAATTACCTGCCTGTATTCCTGATGTTCTCGGCCGCTATTGTGGTCAGCATCTTTTTTATGTTTACCACCAGCAAGACTGAAATGGCACCGGCCGAAGACCGAGAGGTTGTGAATATTCAAATCAAAGCGCCGGAAACAGCAACTCTTGGATACGCAACGTCGTACATCCGTCA
>JABIVN010000459.1 GCA_018667205.1 Gammaproteobacteria bacterium
CTAAGACTGTTTAGGGAGAGGGAGAGGGAGAGTGTTAGCGCTTCCCACTTTTTTTGCGCCGTTACGACGAACCGCATAAAGAAGTGATATCAATTAAGCATGGAAAAATCTGGAACCTTATTGAAATCCAATGAGGCTCCAGACGAAAAATACGAACCATCTAATGACGAAGCGGGAGATTATCCTATGAAATCAGCTAACGATGACGTTTACCATTAACTTTTTCACCGCTCCCTATTAGCCATGCCAATACAGCCCGAGATCCCCTATCGGCACCGCCCCTTAGCGCAATCTCGTGACATTTTTATTCAACGGTAAACCAAGAATCATCATTAATCCTGCGTGAAACTCGTGTTAATAGTTAGCGCCAACTCACCTTCTACCTGACTATAATAAGGCCCATACGCCGATTGCGGGGTTAATCACCAAGGGAATGTATCCCTGAGCTTGCCGTCGTTTTAACATTTTATCCGAAGCCGCCTGCCTTTCTTTTAACCACTTTGATGGCTTACGTACCACCAGCGATAACGCCTTTTGAACAACCAGATAACCAAGAACCGGGACTCCTCAGCAACGTAGACCATCGTCAAACGATGTCTTCGCTTTATTATATTAAAATTAATTGATATATGTTTTGAAACTCGGAGCAACCTACCCTACTATATCAACCTTTATTGATATACCGATTGTCGCCCATCCACCCTATGATCTTTTCTCCCTCCATCGAGCTACTCAGCCATTATTGTAAGGCGACGGCAGATTCGCAGCGACTTCAAATATTGAGAGTACTCTCAAAAGAATCCTTCGGCGTTATGGAGCTGTGCCAGGTTCTGGAAGTGGCTCAACCAGCCCTGAGCCATCACCTTAAAATCCTGGCCACCGCAAACCTGGTTGAAACCAGGCGTGAGGGGACATCCATATTTTATCGTCGGGCGCTGATCCATGCCGAGGACCCCTTAAGGCAACTCAGGCAGTCACTCTTTGAATCCATTGATGAAATCGAACTACCGGTCGATCAGGGGGCCAGAATAAGTCAGGTCTACGACTGCAGACGCCAGCAAGCCAAATCATTTTTTAAGAAAAACGCCCATCGTTTGCAAGAAAACCAGAATCTTATCGCCGAATACAATCACTACTCACAATGCATAGACGATGTACTTGATAACGAGTCAATCGCGTCCACTGCCACGGCAATCGAGATTGGCCCGGGTGACAGTGACTTGATACTGACCCTGGCAAATCGGTTTCACACTATTACTGCAATCGACAATACCGCGGAAATGCTAGAGAAAACCCGAAGAAAAATCGCCGCTTCGGGAAAGAACAACGTCAACTTCCTGGTTGGTGAACTTCACGACCACAAAGGCGACTGCGAACTCCTGGTGCTGAATATGGTGCTACATCATCTTGCATCACCAATAAATTTCTTCTTCGAGGCGAAACAACACCTCAAGGCGAACGGATGCCTGCTCATCGCGGACCTGTGTGCGCATGACCAGAATTGGACCACAGACACTTGCGGTGACCTGTGGCTCGGCTTCGATGCTGATGAACTGGATGATTGGGCATCTGCAGCGGGCTTCGAACAAGGACAGAGCCTCTACCTGGGACTGAAAAACGGCTTCCAGGTTCAGGTCAGGACTTACCATTAACTTCAATCAATTTTTAAAAGACACTTTATCGTAACCATAGGAATATATAATGACAGACTACAAGGTAGCGGATATCACACTGGCTGATTTTGGGCGTGCCGAGATCGAACTTGCAGAAGCTGAAATGCCAGCATTGATGGCACTGCGAAAGAAATACAAGAAAGAGCAACCGCTAGCCGGGGCCAATATTCTTGGCTGTATCCATATGACCATACAGACCGCCGTGCTTATTGAGACGCTGGTAGAACTTGGCGCAGATGTGAGATGGTCATCCTGTAATATTTTTTCTACTCAAGACCATGCCGCTGCAGCAGTTGCCGCGTCGGGTATTCCTGTTTTCGCCTGGAAAGGTGAAACAGAAGAGGAGTTTCTGTGGTGCATTGAGCAGACCATTCTCAAGGACGGCAGTCCCTGGAATGTAAACATGATCCTTGACGATGGTGGGGACCTGACCGAAATGGTCCATAACAAATACCCCGCACTGTTGGAACAGATCCATGGAATTACCGAAGAAACAACAACCGGAGTGCACCGGCTGATTGAAATGATGGCTCAGGGTGAATTAAAAGTCCCTGCTATTAATGTTAACGACTCCGTCACAAAATCAAAAAACGACAACAAATATGGTTGTCGCCACAGCCTGAACGATGCGATCAAGCGGGCAACGGACATGCTAATGGCCGGCAAGCGCGCACTGGTCATCGGCTATGGTGATGTCGGCAAAGGTTCTGCCCAGAGTCTAAGGCAGGAAGGTATGATTGTTCGAGTCGTTGAGATTGATCCGATCTGCGCCATGCAAGCCTGCATGGATGGCTACGAACTGGTATCGCCCTATAAGGATGGGCTTAATACAGGCAAGATTGAGGACATTGATGCAGATCTGCTCAGCAAAACTGATCTCATTGTCACCTGCACCGGAAACGTTAACGTCTGCGACGCCAACATGCTCACGAAAGTCGCTTCAAACGCTATTGTTTGTAACATCGGTCATTTTGATACCGAAATTGACACCAAGTTCATGCGCGAAAACTGGAAGTGGCAGGCAGTTAAACCCCAGGTC
>JABIVN010000460.1 GCA_018667205.1 Gammaproteobacteria bacterium
CCTGCAAAGGATAGGAATGCTATGGATTTCAGTTCTTCACCAACCTGGCCAAAGCTTGCCTCCGAATTCAGTAACGGTAGAGAAATTCATTTCGCAGACAAAACACACTTCTTGCCTATGGAGATCCCTGAGGAAATAACCAGAATAATCGCTCAGGAAATCGCTTCAGGACAAGAAGCATTAAACGCGTCGAAGATATAAAACATAGACTGGCAAACCTTTAAATAGACAGGCCACCTAAAGGCATCGCCAAATAGCCCCCAAACCCTTGCTTGGAGACGCCGGTGATTAGAATCCTTTGACAAAACAACCCCAGTCCAGGTGACGCTACACGATTCAGCGCTCAAACGGCATCAGGCCACCGTTGGCTAGAGCAATAGACAGGCCTTGGGAAGAGCCGATACAGATGACTAACGGTTCTTTCAAAGCCCTCAGGGGAAGTGCCATCAGGATCACTAAAAAGCACCTTAAACCGATCACATTTGCCCGAACACATTTGTCCGAACACATTTGTCCGAACACATTTGCCCAAACACAGCTTAGGAATTTTCACCATGTCTAAACTTAGAATTGGCACCGTCGGATCCGACAGCCTGCTGGCAGGGCCAATGTCAGACCGCTTGCGTTTCGCCGAGCGCATTAGCAATTCTCCCATTGATCACCTATTTATCGCCGATCACATTAGCTTTCATACCGGACTAGGAATGGACGGAATCGTTAACGCCGCGACCCTTGCAACCATGTTTCCGGAAATGGATGTGTTGATCGGCGTGTATCTGTTGGCGCTTAGACATCCCGTTACAGTGGCCAGGCAGCTTTCATCATTATCGCGGTCTGCTCCTGGCAGAATTGTTCTTGGTGTTGGTGTCGGCGGCGAAGATCGACACGAGATGGAAATCTGCGGAGTCGACCCTGCTCGGCGAGGCGCCCATACAAATCATTCATTGGCGGCTCTCAATAAGCTACTTGAAGGCAAGCCTGTCACCTACAACTGTGAATTTTTTAGTTTTGAAGACGCGCTAATCAAGCCTTCACCCAAACCCCGTATTCCCACCCTGGTTGGCGGCCGCTCTGATGCTGCGATAAAAAGAGCTGCGCTACTCAGCGATGGCTGGTTAGGGGTTTGGGCTTCAGCGACAAGATTCGGAAACGTGCTGCAGCATATCAACGAATTGGCCGAACAACGCAGCGACATACCTGACTGGCAACACGGTCTGCAGTTATGGGCCGGGGTGGGAGAAAATGCCAGGCGACACGTCGCCAATGGAATGGAAGAAATGTATCGAACACCCTTCGAGAAGTTTGAAAAATACAGCCCTTATGGCTCAGCCCAGGCGATTGCTGATTTTATTGCCCCCTATGTTGAGAACGGTGCGCGCATCTTTAATATTGCCGCTCGCGGTGAGAATGAAGAAACCTGCATAGACACCATCGCCGACGTTAGTGCGATTTTACATAACGCGTTCCCTGAGCTTTAAACTAAAGCCGTTTCTCGAGAGACTCGATTCCTGGGTAGTGAGTCAAGCGGGCCGCGCCTTTCCGAAAGTCCTCGACGATGACGATTGAGCCGTCTTGCAAGAGGCCTATCCCTTCCGGTTGGAAGTGGCGCAACTTAGGCAACGCAAAGACCTTTATCAAAGACAGGTCCCTACCGAGCTGAAGAAGATAGTTCGTGGAAACTATGTAATAGTCATTGTTAAAAACCTCGATCGAGGTTGGATAGGGTCCTTCCAGGTTTCCAAAATGCTCTCTTGGGATGGAGAAGTGTTCGCTAATCTCGTGAGTTTTAACATCAAACTCAAAAACGACAAGCTTGTTTTTATAGACTTTTTCAATCGGCACCTTACAAGGAAGCAGGAGCTTTCCCGACAGAAAATGGAGCCCCTCGAGTTCGCAGATAGACTCGAGCCCTGTGTCATAAACCGTGAAATCGAGTGTCTGTGAGCGCGCCTTCAGGTCAACGGGCGCCTGATAAATTAGGCCATCACTGGTCACTAGATAGAGCGTCTCACCATTTAACGCAATGCCCTCGAAATCCTGTTCAAATTCCGGCGAACCCAACCATCCAAACAGCTCAATTGAATGATCGACCAGCGAAACGTGATAGATCACGGCAAACTCATCGTCGTGCAGCAGGATCGACTGATCTGCCATCACGGCAACCCCAGAAGCTTCATTAAGAAACTCAGGCAACCACCACTGGTCATCCTGCGCTACGACTCGCTCCAGCTCTATCGGGGGGGATGAGCGCGAATGCTGAGCAAACAAAGACAACGAAAGAACCCCAACGAGCGCCAATAACGCAACGTTCAATCGCAGCCCCCGTCCAATACTATTATACGGCTACTATTTAGGGCTACTATTACGGCCGTTCACCCTCGATATAGTCATCTATCAGTTCGTGATATCGACGGATTCTCGTTTCCTGCTTTGACAAATAAACACCTTTGAACCCACGTGAACGAAAACCTTTTTGCTGTTGAATAAAGACGGC
>JABIVN010000461.1 GCA_018667205.1 Gammaproteobacteria bacterium
CAGAGTGGGAAACAGAGTTAGATGAATATTCCAGTGCAACCCTAAAGCGAAACAGCCAGCGCCAGCTTAAACAGACCCGAAAACGTTTTAATCAACTCATGTCTTCAATGCAAAACGCCGAGAGAACCATTGACCCGGTTCTATATAGCCTGAAAGACAACGTTCTTTATCTGAAACACAACCTTAACGCGCGGGCTATCGCTTCCCTTAAAGGCGAACTGAGTACCGTGAATGAGGACGTTAACACGCTAATAGAAGCGATGCAGACTGCGATTAACGAGTCAAGCGCCTTCATTGATCAGATGAAAACTGATCGCTAAAGCAACCTGGTTGAAGGGAGTTTCTACTCCTCGACCCGCGCGTACGTAAAGTCAGGGTCCTGTCCAAGAACACGGCGAGCAACACCCTTAAGTTTTGGGTGGACCATATACGCACTACTGGTTTCAGCGTTGGGTAAAAGAGGAACCTCCTCTACGATAATTCGCTGTAGCGCTGCCGCCGCCTTGAATCTTTTGATGGGATCAATACTTTCAAGCAACACCGTTAAGGCACGGTCGTACTCGTTGCTTGTGAACCCGCCTCTATTATTCGGGTTATCTGAGCCCAGCAGGTCTGCGTAGGTCACCAGGTCGTCAAAATCGGGATACCAACTGCTAAGCACCAGGTCAAACTCTCCTTTTCGTGCCTTGTTCAAGTATTGCTTGAAAGTCTGCTGGTCAACCCTGGAAGAGATGCCCAACGACTGCTTCAACAGCCCCTGAAAATATTCCGCCGCCTTCGCGCCCGTGGTGCTCGAGACAGTAAGAATAGTCAGGTCGGGTACTTCACCGATTTCCCCGGCCACCTGGGACATAAGCTCAAGACGCCGCTGCTTTCCACGAATGACCACAGGTGGGGGGTATTCATCGACAAACGACTTTTCATCCCCCCTTATCCAACTCGGGAACAGCGTATCTGTCGCCTTGTACCCTGGTATGGCAATCACCTTGTTAACATACTCGTCAGGGTTAAAGCTCGCCTGGATAGCCTGGCGCAGGGCTTTGTTTCCGGTAGGTTTACCCTCACGAAGATTAAACCAGACGTAGGTCACACCTCCCGTCAAAAAAGTGCGAACCCGCATCCCCTGAGCGACGGCATCCTTGACCGTTTCTGCCCCCATTCTGACAAATGCAATCTGGCCATCCCGAAACAGGTTCAGCCTGGTACGATTATCACTGGTAATGTAGGCCACCTCGATCTCATTTAAAGAAATCGCTGCCTTGTTCCAGTAATAAGGGTTTTTGGACATCACTAACCGTGCCTCATGAACCCACTCGGTCAGAACAAACGGCCCGTTATACATCAGCTGATCTGACGCTGACCCATAACGTTCACCTGCCTGATGATGGAAAGACTTGTTAATTGGATAAAAGGTCGCGTGTGCCATCAGCCCAAGACAGTATCCACAGGGTCGTTCAAGCTCGACCACAAGCGTCCCCTTTGATGGCGACGACACCCCCAGCGCTTCAACGGGTAGTTCCCCATTTTGAATAGCCGTTGCATTTTTGATGGGATGCATAATAGCGGCGAAAGGAGACGCAACGGCAGGATCATTGACGTTTTGCCAGGCGTAGATAAAGTCCGCGGCGGTGACTTTACTGCCATTATGCCAGCGCGCCTCAGGTCGCAACTTGAAGGTCAGTGTGGTCGGCGTTACCTCCCAGCTTTCAGCAACCCCCGCGACCAACCTACCCCGACGGTCATACCTTAACAATCCTTCTGTGGTGTGCCCCAGGACAAAAAAACTGACGAGATCGGTCGCTTTACTGCTATCCAGGCTTGGCGGTTCTTGCAGCATCGCAATACGAATTGACTGCGCCTTAAAATCAACGGGGGATGACCATACCTGCCCACTCGATGTGGTTAACGCTAAAATCAGCAGCGTCATAAAAAGACGATAATCAAGCGTGGGAAGACCCAACAAAAACCGTGGGAATGGCTTTATTACACGCGGTAATCTTTTCAAATGAGACCTCCTAGCTGCTTCGCAACACATTATCCAGAAATGACTCACCTTCGATACCGTGAACGAAAAACAAGCAATCTATATTCAAGCTAATCTAACGCAAGCCGATCTAACGCAAGCCAATCTAATTCAAACCGGTCTAACTCAAGCCGGTCTAACTCAAGCCGGTCTAACTCAAGCTGTGAGTTGCTGAAGACTCTAGCCTATCCGTCCATCAAAAAAATAAACTTGATCCATCGAGTAGCGGTCTCCAATAGCCTCGACTTGCGAGGATCGGCGCTCGGGTTTAACCTGCTGCCTATCGACAAAACGAATGTGATACAACACCACTAATGAGCGATTTAACACGGCTATACACTCATCCTGACTGCGAGATTCACGAGATGCCACGGCACCCGGAACGTCCTGACCGGCTTAAAAGTATCATGTCGAGATTGACGGAGTCAGGAATAATCAACGAGACCCATGTAGTTCTGGCGAGCGAAGTGTCCGATGACATACTGTCGACCATTCATTCTGAAACCTACATCGAGTCCATCAATAAAAGTGAACCTGAACGCACCGTCATCAAGGTTGAGCCTGACACTTATATGAGTCGCGGTAGCCTTCGTGCCAGTAAACTCGCCGCTGGGGCCTGCATTGCAGCAACAAAAGATGTTCTAAGCGGGGACGCGAGGCGAGTCTTTTGCGCCATCAGGCCACCTGGACATCACGCTGAGGTTGCGGCCGCCATGGGATTTTGTCTTTTCAACAACATTGCGCTTGCCGCGGAACTGGCGCTTGCTAGCAAAAGTGTCAGCCGTGTTGCTATCGTCGATTTTGATGTCCACCATTGCAACGGAACGGTAGACATATTCAAAGACAGACCCGAAGTCTTAGTGTGCTCCAGTTTTCAGGAACACTTTTACCCCCATCGGTATCTTGATTTCACTAACCCCCATATTCTCAACATGCCGCTTGAAAAAAACGCGACCGGTTACCAGTTCAGGACCAGAGCAGAAAAAGAGTGGTTACCCGCACTTGAAAACCACAAACCCGATGTGCTTTTTATCAGCGCTGGGTTCGATGCGCATACAGAAGATCCCCTAGGTGAATTGCGTTTCGTTGAGTCGGACTACGCCTGGATAACAACGCAGCTTATCAGTATCGCTGAGCGATTCTGTAAAGGGAGAATCGTCTCTACACTAGAGGGAGGCTATGACCTGGATGCTCTGGCCCGTAGTGTAGAAACGCATATGGGCACCCTGGTAAGGGATTCCTTAGCTTAAGTAACTCGCTATATCGAATTCATCAATCTGCGCCGGCAACAAATACTTTTGTGCATAATCTCGATAGACGCCAGACTCAAGAAAGAGCCGAAACAGTTCCGGGTCCAGGTGCTGATCCTTAACCATAA
>JABIVN010000462.1 GCA_018667205.1 Gammaproteobacteria bacterium
ATCAACTACTGACACAATACTTTAAAAAAGCGCGCAGCAACTTCGATATTCCTACAAATTTAGGGATGCTAACTTTCAAAAAGCCGTCTGGAAATCACTTTACAGCATACCTTACGGCGAACTGCGCACCTAAGCAGATATCGCCCGCGAGGGTAAACCCCCGAAGGCGTTGCGCGCAGTCCGCGCCGCAAATGGACGCAATCCAATTTCCATCATTGCGCCGTGCCGCCCGGTTATTGACCGTTTTGCCTAAAGCACCTTGTAAAGTCGCCGCTTTGCGCACTTTTATACCCAGCTTCCCACTCTCCCTCGTAAACTGATCCGTTTGGATAAACGCGTTTACCGAAACCGTGAGGTTCGGAATCTCGCTGCTCGCCTTCATCTCACTGCTCGCCCTCATAGGTCGAATCTTTATCTTATTTCATGTGATCTCTATCCTCTAAACGGCTATAGAAACCTCACAATCTTCAATCAGTAAACGCGGTTTGTTGGAAAAGCAGCGTAAGCTCGTCGCATCTCGGGCAGTAAAGGAACCTTGGTCTTCAGGTTCCTTTACTGCCGGTTTCTCAATAGGCTGCTCCTTCACCATTCTCTTCTCAAGAGGCTTTAAGGATAGGAGTTTAGGTTTAGGGAAGAACCAATACCATCTCTTAGGTAGCAAGCCTTGAGGTCGTTCCTGCAGTGGCTCAAGAATCTTAATGTCAACGATAGGTTCGGTAACTATCACTCGTACGGGTTCTGGATCGGTTAAAAGTGGCACGTGGTCTGCATCGTCAGATACGTCTGAATCACGGTTCCGAACTGATCGCTGGAGTATTTGTTGATTGGTGTGCTGATAATGAGATCGAACTGGCTTATTTCCAGCTCCGACCGTCGCTGCAATCGACAGGTTAGTTCACGACGCGACAGTTATAGAAATGCAGGACGAAAGCTTTCGTAAGGCAACATCAATGAAAATGAGAGAGAAACAAAAGAGTTCTTAATAGAAAATCAGACAAACCGGCCACAGTAATTGACGCGGATAGGCGCATTGCCTAGCGGGTTTGTTTAATCAGGAAATGATAGTGTGTACGATCCATCTTTAGTCGTTTCTTCAAACAAGTAGATAAAGCTCATGAAGTATTTTAAATCCCTGTTGCCCTTCATTGCGGGTTGGGCCTTGTTGCTCGTCACAGACAGCTTTGCCGTGATCAGTTTATACAATGGATTGCTGCAATTGGCTTTGTTTGGCGTTGTCGTGGGTATTCCCATTTGGATGACGGGACGGATGTCTTATGTGGATATTGGCTGGCCGTTAGGTCTAATCGTCATTGGTGGTTTAACTTGGGTGCTGAGTGATGGTCAATCCTGGCGCGTCGCATTGGTAAGTGTGGCTTACATCTTTGTAGGAAGTCGTATGGGCTTTGGTGCGTTGAAGTTGTGGTCGATGGGACGACTTAAGCAGGAATTCCCTCGTTATGAATATCAAAAACAGCGGTGGGTAGCGGCAGGTAAAACTAACGTGCCTTTAGCTATGCAGGTTGATGCGCTTTGGCAGGGATTGGCGAATGCGTCTTTTCTAGCAATGCCCGCCTTTATTATTGCCTCTAACTCAAGTGAACATATCCACATTCTAGAGGTCGTTGGCGTTCTGGTCTGGGGAAGCGCCTTCGCTATGGAATCGATTGCTGACTTTCAAAAGCTCGCCTTCTTGCAAACCATGAAAAAAGCCGGCGAACGAAATAGAGTTTGTAATGTAGGACTATGGAAACACACGCGGCATCCTAACTACTTTGCCGAGTGGATGGTGTGGAATGGGTTGATCATTGCCGCCGTTCCATCATTTCTGAATTTGTATGGTGCGGAGTCTCTGATCACTTGGCTATTGCTTGGGATCGGGTTGCTGTTTGCTTCTTGGAAAATGTACAGCACGCTTGTGTTTGATACTGGTGCAGAACCTTCGGAATACTACTCCGTTCAGAAACGCCCTGATTACAAAACCTATCAGCAAACGACAAATATGTTTTTTCCGGGTCCTAACAAGACGTTGGATAAGCCATAGCGGTACGCTCAGCAAAATTTAATACGGCGCGAATTACAGCCTAACGCCAATACTGTAACCGTATAAGTCATGAAGAATAAAAAAGTCGTGGATATAGAAAGAATTAGCCACATTTCTGCTTCATCAGCCAAGGACATGATCCCTCTGAAAGTGAGTCTAGTTCCAGTTCCCGATAAACACCTGGTGTCGCAAGCCCGAGACTTTTAGTCCACATCGGTTCCTCCTGATTAGAGAAACCCTGACATAGCAACTGGTCCAATTATGACAGAGTTAGCCACACTGTCTAACTGCCTCATTGTCGCATTTTTTTCATTGGGTAAAACGGGGGCTCGCTCTCAATAAAATGGTCGTGGTGATCTAAAAGGCAGGCATCAGTCGTAATACTCAGTATTCACCAAAAACTGGAAGAAAATGAAGAGAATAATAGGAATGTTCTTAATACTGGCCACGTCCTTGTCATTTGCTGATGACTGTCCGGAGGTGCTCGATTTCAGTGCGCCACGTTTGCGGGCTAGCGAAAACGTTGAGTTCTGTAAGGCTTTCGCCGGCAAAGCACTACTTGTGGTTAATACCGCCAGCCGATGTGGTTTCACTCCCCAATTTAAGGAACTTGAGGCGTTGTACCAAGAGTATAAAGACGAAGGGCTTGCAATTGTTGGGTTCCCGTCGAATGATTTTCGGCAGGAATATGGGGACGAGGAAAAGACGGCAGAAGTCTGTTACGTCAATTACGGGGTAACTTTTGACATGGTGGCGGAGAGTTCCGTGACCGGCTCAACCGCGAATGAATTCTTTCAGCGCCTGCGGAAGCAGACAGGAGAATCGCCAAGCTGGAATTTTAATAAGTTTCTAGTGTCACCCGACGGAAGCCGGGTCCAATATTTTAGCGCAGGTGTGCGCCCTAGAAATGGGGAATTAGAAAAAGCGGTCCGCGCTATGCTGTAAAAATCGCCAGAGATGGTGCGCGGGTTTAGCTCAGGAGAAGAGAGTCCGGCCCGCTAGCATTTCCGGCCCAGCAGCACCTCAAGGCACCCCTACTCCCACTCAACAGAAATGGCCCTCCTGAGGAGCAGGTATTACTGGTTTGGACGGGCTTTTAACAGGTCTCACGGTTACCGGCGTTTGATGTGCATGATCTGGTAAAAGCTGGAAGCCACGCGAGTAAACAATGAGACCCGCTAGCAATTCGCCAATTAGGCTCACTATAGAAGACCTATAGAGGACCTATAGAAGACCTATCGCCAGACCGCGAGGAGCCGCTTGATATGTTCCGGCACATCGAGACGCGGAAATTGTGGAAAGCGTCGGAGAGTTCTTCCCATTCGGACATGTTTCTAATCAGATAGATTGATCAGAAGCAGTTATCAGCGCGGGTCCTTGCCCTCAAAGCGTAAACGGAATTTCCATACCACCTAACCAACTAGCATTCTCGGCCCAGCCGCACCCCACCCGCCTCCTATCTACGCTATGTAATCCCGGCTCATTTTCTGCCTGACAAAGCTTGGAAAGTATCCTCAATACTTCTTCAAATCATCCTGCCAATCCCTCGGCGTCGGACTATGCTGAATCTAACGATTTTATTAGCGCGCCCTTGCTAATTTGAGACGACAAACCAAAGGTACCTGCTGGCAACTTAACGGATCCGGGCGACAGAAATCTGACACCGAGTCTGAGGCAACCTCGTGAAAATACAGCGCTAAACTCATGAACCAATTTCGTAGTCGCATCGCCTCTGCCCCCGAGAACGCCACTCCGGCCTCGATCGACTGATTTAACCCGTCTTTAGACAAATTGGCCAACCCCAGGTAGGCCACCTTTTCATCCGCAACCACAACCTTGCCGTGTACCTGCGGCCGAACCCCTGAAGACAGCACATTGGGTGCCAGATGCTCAACCGTTGCACCAGCTTGCATCATGAATTGGCGAAAAGCGGCAACACCTTGACAATCATCCGCTTTCGTCTCCCCCGGTCGCGGCGTCGTAAGCGTAATGTTAAGTCCTGACCTACTCTTTCCAGACTTCCTACGTTTGATGACATCCAAATCCAGAATGCTCCAGGAAGGCATCACGACAACCAACTCGTTTTGTGCACCATCAATCAGATCAGCAACATAGCTCACCAAGCGCAGCCAATACAAGTTACTGATCTGAGAGAAGAGAAGAGAAGAGAAGAGGATAGTGTTACTGGTGATGTTGATTCTAATTTATGCCACCGTGGCGTGGTAAGCCATTGATTGGTTAATGGCTTTGCTCTGATCAATGAGGAACCTCAATGACAATACACAATACACAATACACAATACACAATGCAGAAGCCCGGAACGCAGGGCTTCTGCATTGCCCGAGGCAGTCATTGAGAAAGCATTGATGCTTGCTCTCGAATTTAATCAAAGGTTACCCACGGTAACTCTGACGATTTCTTTCTCAACCCATCACGCCTTATCGTTCCGGTGTAAACCAAATCGGTGATGTATAGGCACGCTCCTGAGTGACCATAGGTACATACTCAGGCAATTCCAAATTGAAGTAGGCAGCGTCATAGGCAGTCCAGCGAGGCGTCGGTATTTCTAGCACACGCACGTAGTAAAACGCCGGCATTTCAGGATCAAAACTCGGATCAGTCCAGACCGTGGTGAACTGTACTTCACCGATATTGTTACTGTAAGAGGGCGAAGATAGGTCCACGGTGCTTCCCACCGGTGGCGCTTTGCCTGTGACCGGTGAGACCACTCTGCCATCTGATAGCGCGACATCAAATACCTTTTCATAAGTCTGACCCAGTTTGTCTACCCAGCCCTTAATCACCTGCACTCGATCTAAATTTGCGCCATCGGGATCCTTCCAGCTACTGATCATAAAAACTGGAGCCTGATCTTTCCTGGACGGCGATGACATATCAGCGCCCATTGGCACACCCCTGTTATAGCCGCGTTCTACCCAGTTTGGTGAATGAATATCCGCATCAGTGAAATCCCAGCCTCCAAACAACCGCACACGCATTCTTGACCCGGTTGTGGCGTAAGTTTCCTTGCGCCGCATTGCGTCAAACAATGACTCCCTTGTGTTTTCCTGTGCCCAAACTGCAGCCAAGCCAGAAGCAGCCATTTCCCATTCAAATTGAGGGATGTCCGGGATGTTGACGAAGCGTTCCATGACCCGTGTAGGATTGACTTCATGCCAACTAAATTTCCCCCAAAAATTGTTTTCGTCAGGCG
>JABIVN010000463.1 GCA_018667205.1 Gammaproteobacteria bacterium
GCTATTGCTCAAACGAAACCTTTCGCGGCTGCATTACCTCATAGGTACGGTTGGGGATAAGAACGATAACAGGGCTTTTCGATCAAAAGTCTGAGTGCCGAATGAGTCCGGTTGCCGGTTTGTCTTATGAAAGAGTGGAGCCGCATGACGAGGAGTGGTTAAACGCTACCAGGGTTTGTGGTTATTGGCTGACCTGGTAATGGGCGATTAGCTAACGTGTTTTTCTGTTGGCGCTGGGAGAAATGCGCTGCCGTGGTTTCAACCATCAGATAGCGGCAAAGAGATCGTTTTGCGGCCCTTGCGGTGGCGTTTGACGCCACACAGTGGACAGACAGAAATGTCGATATCAGATACACGCTTAAGCCTCTCTGCTCAATTCAATGGTGAACTTGGCTATGCTTGATCGACAGTGGTTACAGTGAAGGTCTGTATTGTCGGTTTCTTTGATTTGTTGCGCGACGGTTTTGCTGAACCAGGGACCACTGCCTGTCACAAATAGCCCATCAAGTCACCGAGACTGATGAACTCATGGGTGAACTGATCGATAGGCTCGCCAGCGCGGCTCACAGCTACAGCCCCTCGGAAGAAGATGCTGACTTGGGTGATGAGCTAGTGGGCTATGTCGGGAGTATGACGAGAGTATTACGAGTCTAATAGCTTGTTAAGCCTATGCGGAAAGTTAGTCAGCGTAACAGCTATTCGAAAAACCTGTCACGCAACGCCGGCGTGTTGTTAGGACCCCAGATGACACAACTGGCTGATGGGTTACCAAGGTGCGGCAGTGGAACACTTCAGCTTTTCCTGCATGAGTGCCTACGGCAACCCGTGGTGTTTAAAAAGCCGGAAGATGCCAGCCATAACCCTGGCCAGAACGAGGGTTAAATCTAAACCTGAATCGATAGTGCTCGACGACAAACCGCCAAATTCGTCAGTATAAAAATAGCGAAAGAGTACTTTGTCAAAACATTTTCCAAAGACATAATGCGCAGTATGACTTCGATACAAAATGATCTGTGTTATGTGTTCGGGCTCGTCTTAGACGGTGAAGGCGGGGCGCGTGCTGTTGCTGAATCCGCTGATGCGCACTGGCTGCATATTGATTACTCAATAGATTCATCCGAGCACTGGCTGCAAAGCCGTGGACTTGATGAATGGGTTGTCAGTACTCTGGTGCGGTCAGATACCCGACCTCGAACCGTTGTCACAAAAACCGGTGTGCTAATCGTTCTGCGAGCCATAAACCTTAATCCCCACTCTGACCCCGAGGACATGGTGTCGCTGCGGATCTGGCTTGAAGCGGATCGTATTATTTCAGTGCGCCAGCGGCGTTTGTTTTCTGTCCAGGACACTAAATTAGAGTTGGAGCAAGGCGTGGGCGCAACGTCAGTGCGCGAGGTCATGATCCGCCTTGTTGAAAAAATTGGTGATCGTGTTTCTGGCTTTGTTGATGAGTTAGAAGAGCAATTGGAGGGTATTGAAGAGCTTGTCGAAACGGACCCTAACGCCAAAATTAGAAGCGAGATTTCGAACAGTAGAAGAAAAGTGGCCAGTGTTCGCCGATTCCTTGCGCCTCAGCGTGATGCGTTGGAGAGTCTCTACCGCCACGCCACAACGTCGATGGAAACAACCGAAGCTAACGTTCTGCGGGAACAAGCTGATCGTATAGTGCGGTATGTTGAAGACTTGGATTTATTGCGCGAGCGGCTCTTGGTGCTGCAAGAAGAAACAATGAATCGCATGATGGAGCAGCAAAATTCTCGCATGTATGCGTTGTCAATTGTTGCGGTTATTTTTTTACCGATTACTTTTGTTAGCGGCCTGTTCGGTATGAATGTTGCGGGATTGCCGGGTACTGAAAATCCTCAAGCCTTCGGTATTGTGGGTGTTGTCATGCTGGCTGTGACAGGCCTTGTTTTTGTTCTGCTCATGATCAAGCGATGGCTATGACGATGGATGATGTGAGTGATTTTTTAGAAACCACTTTGATGGCCTTCGGCAATTTCAATGTAACCGTGGGTCAACTGGTCGGCATTCCCCTGTTTATTGTCGTAGGCCTGCTGGTGCTGGGTTGGACTGTCGGTAAAACGACGAGTAACTTAAAGCAAAGAGAGATCAGTCCTGATCTTATTCAAATTGTTCGGCGCGCGGTGTATGTCCTTGGTTTAATCATCATCGGTATTACCACCCTGGACCTGCTCGACATTCCTCTGACTGCTTTTGCGTTTGTCTCCGGCGTCGTTGCAATCGGTTTTGGCTTTGGTGCGCAGAACATTATCAATAATTTTATCAGCGGCTGGATCTTGATTTGGGAAAGGCCCATTCGAATAAATGACTACATAGAGCTGGGCACAACCACGGGTACGGTAGAGCAGATCAACACACGCTCGACGCGTATTCGCAGGGTTGATGGTGTGCACATGCTTGTGCCTAACTCGAAGATGCTTGAAGAAACCGTCGTGAACTGGACCCTGGTTGACAAACTGCTGCGCTGCATCGTGCGTGTTGGTGTGCAGTATGGCTCAGACGTCCAAAACGTCCGCAGTATCATGCAAAAGGTTTCGCAAGCCCATCCGTTGGTATTGAATGAGCCTGCCTGCGATGTCATCTTCGAGGACTTTGGCGACAACGCATTGATATTCGACTTGTACTTTTGGGTCAGCAGCGCGGGTGAGCGTAACGGCCGACAGATACGATCTGACATCCGGTTTGCATTAGAGGATGCGTTCGAAAAGGCCGGTATCGTCGTTGCTTATCCGCAAAGGGACGTGCATCTCGATGGTAATCTAAGAATATTGAAAGATAGCGACTAGCGCGTCGCTAAAGATAAGAAGAGGTAAGACGCTTGAGGATAGGCACTATAACAGGGCTTTTCGATCAAAAGTCTGATTGCCGAATCAGCTCGGTTGCCGGCTTGTCTTATGAAAAAATTATAGGGGTCGAAATTATAGGGGTCGGAGTAAAGTGCCGGGGTAACCGCAAGCTTGCTACTGTTCTGGTTGACCTAAACAGGACACATTTATTTAAGATTTTTCAAAGTTCGCGAGTGACATATCGCTATTGCTCAAACGAAACCTTTCGCGGCTGCATTACCTCATAGGTACGGTTGGGGATAGGAACGATAACAGGGCTTTTCGATCAAAAGTCTGAGTGCCGAATGAGCTCGGTTGCCGGCTTGTCTTATGAAATAGTGAAGCCGCATGACGAGGAGTGTTTAAACGCTACCAGGGTTTGTGGTTTTTGGCTGACCTGGTAATATCAGATAGCGGCAAAGAAATCGTTTTACGGCCCTTGCGGTGGCGTTTGACGTCGCACAGCGAAAGGACAAAAACAGCGATATCAAATACCCGCTTAAGCCGCTCTGCGCTAGTTAACTTTTGGGCTGGGCAGGTAGTTAAAACATGCAGCTGCCGCCATCTTCGCACGACTTACTTTCTTCTGGCCTCGCCATGTTGTTGGACAATTGGCTACTCATTGCATTATCAATGGAATTTTCTAGTGCATTTTCCATGGTACCTGCGGACAGTCCTTGTTCAGTGCTTTCAGTCGCTTGAACGTCCAGATCTTCATTGTCTACCTGATGAGAAATAAACCGCTCAGCAGGGGCAATGGTGCCGCTCATCTGGGAGGTATCTACGTCAAAGTCGGGGGAGGCAAAGACTAATATCGCGACAACTGCTAGGCCAACGGAACCGAAAGCAATCCATTTGCTCTTGAGTGCGGACTGTTTTTTTGAGGGCGACATATTAAGACTCCTAGCGAGCTGACGATTGTCGAAAAGTATTAGGTTGATAAGTACAGAAGGTACGGCATGACGGTGCGTAATGTCAAGATCAATGACGCGGCTGGGTAGCTCCCATCGCGGCCTTCGTGCGTTCACCACCCTAGGAAGATAGGAATGTTAACAGGGATGTTCGGTCAATCGTCTGAGTACCGAATCAGTTCGGTTGCCGGCTTATTTTATAAAAGAGTGGAACCGCATGACGAGCAGTGGCTAAACGCTACCAGGGTTTGTCGTTACTAGCTGACCTAGTGATGGGCGATTAGCCAACGTGCTTTTCTGTTGGTTTGGGAATAAATGCGCTGCCGTGGTTTGAACGATCCTTGGATGCAGAACACCGTGGATGGACCGAATTAACGTTTACGCCTAAGCAAGTGACAGGTCAGTGGCACTTTGTGGA
>JABIVN010000464.1 GCA_018667205.1 Gammaproteobacteria bacterium
GTACCGGCTTTGAAGTAGGCACCAGCTACATTCGCCGTTCCGGTTACGACGTAATGGGCCGAGCGGGGAAGTCGCTCAGTGATCATTGGCGTGACGGGACCCGTTCACTGCACGGCATGGGCGCTCATGGTTTTCCCAACGTGTTTATCATGAATACCTCTCAGGGTGGCTTTACGGCCAACTTCCCACATCTACTGGATGAATCTGCGGTGCACCAAGCGCATATTATTGCGCATTCATTGGCTCAGGGTTACAAAACGGTTGAGGTCACGGCGGCGGCTGAAGAAACCTGGATCGACACAATCGTCGGCTTTACCGACGGACCGTTAGGGGGGCTAGGCGGAGCTGATTGCACCCCTGGTTATTACAACAATGAGGGTCAACCAAATCCTAGCGCCCAACAATCGGCCCCCTATGGCGGTGGTTCAATTCGCTTTTTTGAACTGTTGAAGGAGTGGCGCGAGGACGGAAACTTCGAAGGGCTGGCATTTAAGTAAACCAGATCAACGCAGGCGCACACAGACCTGAAAAGACAGGATCCGCCCCAGCATTTTTGCTTACCTACCACGTTGATTCTCGGCAGATAGTCCCGGAAACATTACTTGAAACAGCACCGGAAACGGTACCGGAAAAAGTACCAGAGCTTCATTAGCCTCTTAGGCTAATTTTTTCATTATTTTTTGCGACGTTAGTAACACCGCTTTTCTTTGACCAAAGGCTCAATTCAATAAAAAAATTAAACCCTCATCCCTCTCCAATCTTGCCGCAGCTGTTTTTTAGATTGTTCTCGCATAGCTTTCTCACGCAAACGAGACCGCTGTTTGTTTAACGCTGTGAGTTCTTCTCGGGTCATCCATTCTTTTTTTCCAGAAGACCTGCGGACCTCGACTACATTTCTATCAGCATTTTTCATAAGTGCCTTCTCCTTAATTGTTTAGAGCTTTTAGGCGATAACTAAACCGCCAACCTGCCAAGTTTTTCCTAACCACTTTATCTTGGTAACTTGATACTCTGCAGCTTGGATTTAAAAAGTATAAGACTTTAAATGTAAAAAACCGGTGACAAGTGTCTCGGCTTTGCAAGGCCATATTAGAATCAGAACTCTCCTTTAGCGTGTCCTTATTCTTCGACCGTTAATGTCTTTGATTGTAGAGCCAATACAATCGCTGCAGGCGCCTACTGAGTTGAAACCACTCATTCCACTCGCTCGCGAATGATCTCCTTCGCTAGTGGGTCGTCCCACATACTGACTCATACCTGCGGCGATCTTCGGCACACTGCTTTCTGGCTTACCGCCTGTCCCGCCAAGCGATCGCAGCAACCAACTGGACGTGATTCACATTTAACTTCTTGCCGCAGATAGAACAGTCAGAAGGCTACACCCACACCTGGCCAGGCACCTCTCCTGGCCACAGGGTTCGCTTACTCTGGCATCCTGCCACGTTCAGAGACGGTAGCTGCCGGTCTCGACATATCTAATGGCCGCAGATCGATCAGGACTTACCCTGTAACGTGTTAATAAGCTATGGTGCCTGTAAAGCTGGTAAAGGAGTGTTGCATGGAGTCTATACCTATCGTAATAGCGCTTGGCGTCGGGATTGCCCTTGGGATTGCCCTTGGCATCGTCATTCACATTTTCATGATAAAACGCAGAAAGCCCATCTACTTGGTCGTCAGTGCTGAGGTTAGGAACGACGAAGCGCTAGAACCATACCGGCAGCAGGCCGTGCCTCTGGCAGAGGCCGCTGGATTAGAAATACTCGGCAGTGGTGAAATCGAGTTATTGGAAGGTGACTGGGATCACTTTCCGGCCCTGACCTTGGAAAAATTCGATTCCAAAGCCGCCTTACATAAGTTCTGGTATTCACCCGAATATCAGCAAGCAAAAAAGCTTCGTGAAGAGCATCTCGACATTCAGTTTATCGTCGCCGTCGAAGGCGTATAACGGCTTTACGGCATCTCAAGGGGCATCTGAAGTCCACGTGACATACGATAAGAATCGACTATGCAGAAGACCATGCTGAAGACCATGCTGAAGACCATGACCGTCTGCAGGATGTCGTTCGAATTCCCAAAGGAGATCGATCCAGTTTTCATCGGATGCAACCATGAATTTCCCTTTGCTTTCATTGCTGGATCACTGTCGCTAACCCCCTTAGGGCCCTACTTCATTCAATCAACGAAAACTGCCGAAAAGTAAGCGCTAATCCAAAATGACTTTCATACAGTCGCAAAAATTGAACTTGAGTCGTTAACAACCGAAACCAACAGCAGAGGGTAACTATGCCACTTTCAAAAAAGCTTTCACTAACCGATGAGGAACTCGAAGAACTCATGGCGTCAAACTGGAACATGCGTATCGCGACTATTGGTCCCGGAACCCGCATTAATCTGACGCCCATGTGGTTTGGCTGGTCAGCGGGTAAAATATTTACTTATGGCCGTGGCCAGAAAGTAGTCAATGTTCGTCGAAATCCTGAATGCACTATTATTGTTGATCGCAATGAAAAGTTTCCTGAACTGCAGGCTGCGATGTTCCAGGGCACGGCCAGAGTGTTGGAATCAGCAACAGAAGAGCAGACAGAACCCGGCATGTCAGCGGTGCGAACACAGATGGGACGCAAGTATTCTGGTGGTCATGGGAAACCGGGTGCAGCAGAACCCGCCGATAACAAGGCGACGGCAGTCGGTGAATCCAATCGTTGGATCGTGCTTACGCCTGATCGTTTAGTCACGTGGGACAATTTTAAACTTAAAGATTTAAGGAAGAAGTAGCCGGTATGGATAAAAAAACATTACTCAGCGAACAAAATTACCTGGCGACCACATTCCCGTGTACGCAACTGCGGGGTATCATCGGGGAATAATGATACTTGGAACAGTTCCCAAGCCTTTACACCTTTCCTGTCGCATCTACTCAGGTTTTAAAAAAAAATAGGGATATCATGAAGCCTACCCCAACAGAATATATTCGCCAGACTCGGAAAAATTACGAGGAACTGGGGTTTGAACCCTATCAATGGTTTCACGCAGAGCATGAGCCTAAACTTGCGCCGCTGGTAAAACCACTATCAGAATCAAAACTCGGGCTAATCTCTACCGCAGGTACCTATGTTCACGGACAGGTTGCCTACTACTACAAAGATGACACGAGTGTACGCGCGATTCCTAGTGATACCCCTGTGGGCGACATCCGGTTCTCGCACATCATGGAAAACTACCTTGTCGAGGCGCGCCAGGACCCCTGCACAGTCTTTCCCCTAAACGCGCTCAAGCAACTCGAATCGGAAGGTATTGTTGGCGAACTGGCCAGTAACTACTTCTCTTGTATGGGCGGAATCTATTCAAAGAATCGGGTTATTAACGAACTGCTACCCAACCTAGAGAAAGCTGTCTCTGAAGAACAGTTAGATCTTCTTCTGTTAATTCCTTTGTGA
>JABIVN010000048.1 GCA_018667205.1 Gammaproteobacteria bacterium
GAGATCAGCGCCACGGTCGATCCTGGCACCCACGCGGTGTTGATCCTCGATCAGGCCGGTTGGCACACGACGACGAAGCTAATCGTGCCGAAAAACATCACCCTATTGCCGCTCCCGCCCCGCTCACCAGAACTCAACCCGGTGGAGAACATCTGGCAATATATCCGCGATAACCGGCTCTCGAACCCCATCTTCAGATCCTATGACAACATCGTCGCTCCTTCCTGCAAGGCATGGAACTAACTCATCGACCGGCCGTGGAAAATCATGAGCATTGGATGTCGACAATGAGACCTCGGGTTCTGATCAATGCAAAATGGTATTAGAGGCAAAGACTTCGATCACCTCGCCCTCATGGTTAACCGCGCGCCAGAGGTAATGTTGGACGCCATTTATGCCCACGAAGACTTCGTCGACATGCCAGCGCCAGAGAGAATATGACCGATGGTGGACGCGGCGTTTGCGGATCTGAGAAGCGAACTGCGGGCCAAAGCTTTTCCACCAGAACCGGACTGCCTCGTGGCTGATATCAATACCCCGTTCGAACAGAATGTCTTCTACTTGGCGAAGCGAAAGCGGATAGCGAACGTACATCATCACTGTAAGGCGGATCACCTTGGGTGAACCATTGAAGCAGCGGAGCGGGTTTTTCATCCGAGAAGGGTATGGGTCGCGACCCATCTGCTCAAGTCAGATTGCTCTGATAATGCCGATTCGAGCCCATATCTTCCTTCTTCTAACTCGACTGCTGAACGTCGGAATGGAAAAAGTGGAGATAGGTTTACGACGGGTTGTTTTCCATGCTGAATCAAGGGCGACGTTGCGGTTTGATGCAGAACTGGTATCGTCTACGTGTCGGGGAGTAAATGGTGCTAACAATAGCTCAGGGAGCTTCCAGTCTTTGCGATGACCTTAATTTTCAAAGATTAGACGAACGAGAGGCGGTTATGAAAAACCTACACCGATATCTTTTTTCAACGGCCGCAGCGCTGTTGCTCTTCACTGGCACAGCCCTTGCCGATTCTGCTCGCCATGCTGTGTCCGACAAAACCATCTTGGACCAACGAGCTATGCTTGCAAAAAGCACTGATGGCGCTGGCTTCGGCCCCCAATCGCCACGGGACATTAATTCTATCGTCGGAAATAACGGTCGGATGTTCGAGGCAGCTCCTGCCCACACTGCAATGAACTTGTGCAATATCCACTTCCACGAAAGTGCTGAACACAAAGGTGGAGAGTTCACAAAATATGCTGGCAATGGCGACGGTCATGGCTACGGAACGGGCTATGCCTATTCAGGCAAGTTAACCGCTGCTGAACTCGCACCGTTGGATATGGTTATCGGTAAAAATGATCATGGCGACCTGGCACCAGGCGACACGATCGAAGTGCACTATGTTTACTCGTCTGCGCAGGTAAAGCCTGGCCCAACTCTGGGTTCTTGCCTCAGCAAGGCGATCATGAACCCACAGTTGCGTGTAGAAACACAAGTCTATGTTCTTGTAAATGATGCAGGCGCTTTGAATTTTATCGACCTCACCAAGATCGCTGAAGTTAATGGACTGAATCAGGCGCCGAACATCCCGTCAGACACTGGCGTGCCGGTCCAGTATACCGGATCAACAACGGGCCCTGGCTACAATGAAAAGGCCTCCCCACTCCAAGTAAGTTGGAGTGTTCGTCCAAAGGTTGCCAAGGTTAACATCAGGACTGTTGGTGATTGGCTGAAGAGCAATGTGTTTGACGAAACTCACGCCCATGGGGTCAGAAATCTGGTGATAAATCCGGACCTGCTTTCAGCCATCGCTAAGTAGCAACTGATACTCAATAGAGAAAATGGGTGTAGGGGAGGAGGGATATCTTCAGCACTCGACACAAATTAGGTTGTGAACCAGCATTGACATGTTAACTCCGCGCCGCCGACCTAAGCGGTAAGTTTGGACGGTGCCCCTGAAAGTGGTGCTTAGCCGCCGATGAGGTCAGTATTTTCGCGCGCCCGCTTCTAAGGTGGCGCGCGGAACCAGTGCCTTCACAAGATGCTTCATATCCAACGTCCCAACCGGGGTACCCTCGCGCATAACGAGATAGACGTGCGAGGTATCGCCGCCGGATGTACTGATGAGGCTTTCCAGCGTGTCGTCAAAATCAACCTCACCATGGGCGTCGCTCGGCGCTGCGGCCCCTTCCAATGGCGTCATGATCGAGCGCACACGCAGTACACGGGCACGGTTGATGTCGCTGACGAAATCTTCGATATAGGGATCGTTCGGATTGAGTAGGATGTACTGCGGCTCGCCTTGTTGGACGATCTGGCCATCTTTGAGAATGACCAGGTGGTCTGCCAGCTTCAACGCCTCATCAAGATCATGTGTGATGAAGACGATGGTCTTCTGTAGCTCTGTCTGCAGTTCGAGCAGCATGTTCTGCATGTCTGTGCGGATCAACGGGTCGAGGGCGGAGAACGCCTCATCCATCAGCATAATAGGCGCGTTTGATGTTAAGGCCCGGGCGATGCCGACACGTTGTTGCATGCCGCCTGAAAGCTGGTGTGGATAGTGTTTATCGAAGCCTTCTAGGCCCACCCGGTCCAGCCATTTATGAGCTTCTACTAGATATTCTCTCTGCGGAACGCCACGAACTTTTAAGGTCGTTCCCGCATTTTCGGCAACGGTGCGATGTGGCAATAACGCGAACTTTTGAAACACCATGGACATGACTTCGCGGCGCATAGTCCGAAGCTGGTTCTCATCGTAGCCCATCACATTATCGCCATCGACCTCGACCCGCCCCTGGGTCGGCTCAATCAGCCGGTTTAAGTGCCGAATTAGGGTCGATTTTCCAGACCCTGAAAGGCCCATAATTACGGTGATTTCGCTTTCGCGCATAGCCACATTGATATCGCCCAAAGCAAGCACGTGGCCGTGCTGTTCAAGCAAGTCTGCTTTGCTGACACCGTTCAAAACGTGCTGCAGCGACGCTTGTGGGTCTGTCCCGAAAATCTTGTAGAGGTCGCGAATTAAGATCTTCACTGAGTTAGTCAACGCGTTACCTACCCTAATGTTTCTGTGCAGCGTTGATACGGTTTAACGCAGCTTTCGTCACCCGATCAAGAATGATCGCCAGAAGGACAATGCCAAGACCAGAAACTAGACCAACACCAAGCTCAAGGTTTCGAATGCCGCGCAATACTAGCACTCCGAGCCCCGGCGCAGAGACAAGCGATGCGATAACCACCATCGCCAAGCTCATCATGATTGTCTGGTTCACCCCAGCCATAATATTGGGCAGCGCCAAGGGGATTTGGACGCCGAATAGTTTTTGGCGGTCCGTCATGCCGAAGGAATCGGATGCTTCAATCACCTCTTTATCCACCAGCCTAATCCCCAGATCCGTCAACCGGATCACGGGCACGATGGCGTACAGAATGATTGCGATGCCATACAACTTCGGCTCTGTCACTGAGAACAGAAAGATCAGGGGGATCAAATACACGAACGGAGGCAGCGTTTGTAGCATATCCAAGACCGGTATCGTGAAGCGTTGCATGTTATTGCTCCGCGACATGGCGATGCCAATCGGCACTCCTAAAAGCACACATAAAAAGGCGCAAACAAAGATAATCGCGAGCGTCTGCATTGCATAATTATAATGATCAATCAGGGCCAGAAAGCCCAAGCATGTTAGCATAAGCCCAACTATCCGCAACGATCTGGACGCCAGAAAGACGATCAACATCAGCAACGGGAACATCAGCCACCAGGGCGTTACATCGAATGTGTAAAGTGCAAAATCCAAAATCCAGCTGAGCGGCTGGGTTATTGGATCAAGTACGAACTGCAGCGGATCCTTGACCGCTAGAAAAACGTTCTCGACGCCTTTCGTCAGATCGCGGGATTGCGCGATGCGCCCGCAAGCATCATTGAGCGCATCCAGCGAAGGGAATGGCAAATCCCAAATAGAAGATTCTTTCGCGC
>JABIVN010000465.1 GCA_018667205.1 Gammaproteobacteria bacterium
GATCGGATACTGGATCACCTGCGCCAGAAAGAACGGGAAACACCGACTAGACCATTGCTGGTGCCACCGACCAGAGCGCCACCTGGAACGTTGTCACTTTTCGCTGGGAAGGATTCCAGTTCAACAGCACTCAATCTGCACGGACGCCACTGAGGAATTCGTTGGTATAGAGTTGTTCGTGCCGGATTTCAAAGGTGAGCGAAAAAGATCTATAAGACTCGCAATACAAGCACTAACCGCAGGCACTGCGCGAGCCGTTTTTCGCCATTTAAGACTCCGCGACTATTTTCTGGACGATCAGTTACTCTGGACACCCCATTTATACTTCTTATACTTATCAAATGGGTGGTTGTTGGTACACGCTGACTGATAATGGTGCTGACAAGCTGTATAATTATGTTTATAACTACCTTTTGATTGCCGGTGAGGATATTGCCCAGTGGATGGCGGGCACTGCCAGGCGATCTGGTGAGGATGCTGTAAAAGAAGCATTGGACAATATTGAGGCCGCTGGCTGTGAAGAAGCCATGCTGTCACCTGTCACTGCCGAGCTGTGTGAGATTGATCGCCTGGTGGATATCCTTGAAACTCGCTGATTTATGCGTTAAAAAGCGCACACTTTTTGCATGAACACTTACTGGTATTAAGAGAATGAGAGACCTGAAATGAAAAACCTGATCGTATTTTTACTGACATCGGCGCTAAGCATCACCGCCTTCGCTCTGGAACCCTTGCAGAAGAAGAAGGGCTTCAGCGGTTTTGCGAACCTTGGTGTGGGCGGTGGCCAGGTCGAATCCAACTTTTTTGCGAAGATCGACGGAGTCGATATCGATCTTGGCGACGATACGATTAATGACCTGGGCGCACCTGGGTCCAAAGATGTTGTGCTGCCGGCTTTAGCCTTCGAGCTGGGCTATACCTTTGCCAATGGAAAAACCCGGGTATTTCTGGGTAATGATTTCGCCGACTATCTGCAGTTTGACCGCTCCACCCGCTTTGGTATTCGCCATGATTTTGATGGGCTTGGTACTATGCAGATTGCTTACCTAAACGCGGCGGCACTGTCCACTGAGGTGTGGTCAGATCCCTATCTGGTGGGTGTGGCGCGGGACTCAACCAAGGTGGAAGTTTCCGGGGCACGCTTCACCTGGGACAATATTCTCGGCACAAAGTTTGAATTGAAGGTCTCCGCAACAGAACGGGATTTGGACGATGAGCGCAGCGGCGAGAGCCAGCCTCTGACGGCCGAGGAACGGAATCTGCTCGATCGCAATGGGGACGTTTACCTGGCAGAACTCGGCTACCTGTATAAAATCAGCGACAAACACATTTTGCGACCCAGTATCCGCTATGTGGACGAGGACCTTGATGGTCGCGCCATGGCGTCGAGCGGAGTAGCCATAGATCTTAGCTATGTCTATAGCACGCCGAAGGGAACACGTTGGGTCAACAACGCTACTTACGGCGAATTTGACGGTGATAAAGATAACCCGCTGTTTGACAAGAGGAACGACGCGGATCGCTACTTCTTTTCCTCCACGCTATTTTTACGCGGCTTTTTTGGTCTGGAAAACTGGACCCCCAACATAGGTGCGGTATGGGGTAAGCTGGACACCGACATCAACTTCAACCAAAGCAACATGTGGCTGGTCAACGTCGGCGTGTTGCGCCGCTTCTGATAACGGGCCTGATCAGCACTAACCAACGGAGCGGCTTTTGTCGCTCCAGTACTTGGCTCTCAGCGCTTTCTTATCCGGTTTACAAGAGAACCAGCGTTTGGTCAAAATATATCCAGATGAATCTATTATGCAAAAGGCACGGCCTCAGTCACGGTGAGACACTCTCAACCGAGTCATAATTTGATAGTTAATTTGATAGTTGCCGAGGGGGTAAAAAGAAATAGATTAATGCAATCAGCGACTTAAGAACTTAAATGGCGGAGAGCGAGGGATTCGAACCCTGAGCCATGCTATTTTGCGCCTCGCCACGCCTCCTAATGCCTTGTAAATCAGAGGCTTAAAAAATGAGCTTGGCATTAGAGGGCATCAAAAGGGTACTGTCAATTTAACTCAACTCAGTATAATCCACCGGCATGAGAACATACAAACGACATAGATATCCGCCCCAAATCATCAGCCACTCGATCTGGCTCTACCACCGATTTACCCTCAGCTTCAGGGACATTGAGGAAATCCTGGCTTCCAGGGGAGTAGTTGTTTCCTATGAGACTATTCGTCAATGGTGCTTGAAGTTTACACCCACTTACACCAAATCCTTAAAAAGGAGACAAGGGCAGCTGGGCGATCAATGGTTTTTGGATGAGGTCTTCATCAAGATCAACGGAAAGCAACATTACTTATGGCGGGCTGTAGATCAAGACAATAACGAACTGGACATTCTCGTTACGAAAAAGCGGGATAAGAAGTCCGCGTTGAAATTTTTCAGAAAGTTATTCAAAATCTATGGAACAGCTGCCAACCGAATAGTAACGGATAAACTGAAAAGTTATCCTGCTGCCTTGAGAGAAATGGGCTGCCAGGTTCCGCACGATACGGCTCGTTATCAAAACAATATTGCAGAGAACTCTCACCAGAAGACCCGACAACAACAAAGGCAGATGCGGCAATTCAAATCGGTTCACCATGCCCAACGATTTCTTTCGTGTCACGGAGTTATCAACAATCACTTCCGTCAGCAGCGACATTTACTGAAGGCCAGGCACTATCGATTCTTCAGGGATCGGGCATTTGACGAGTGGGCAGAGGTAACGTGTGCCCAAAATTTAGGTATTGCTGCTTAGACTGACTACTCCCGATTTAACTTTGATTCCAGGAGATAAGTTGACAGTGCCCGCCAAACGCATGGCCTTCAACGACAACTGGTGTCGATAACGATAGTCTTCAGTGCCATGTGTCACCAAATCACGAAAATTTTGTCGCTTCAAGTAACACCAATGAAAAAGCACAATGCGGGTATGGCCCCAGGGGGTGTATCCCCCTCCCCACAAACGAGGAATAGAATGGCTAAGTTCAGCGCGGTTGACACACAGGCGCCAACGA
>JABIVN010000466.1 GCA_018667205.1 Gammaproteobacteria bacterium
GCGTTGGCACTAACATCGAGTGCTACTTCCCGCTTGCCGAAGAACCCCCTGCATTCGGCTAAAGTAAACCAAAACTTCCCGGGGCAAACCAAAACATGAGGAAGGCGAGCGTCTTCATCACAGAGAATGAAGAAAGATTTTAAAGGTGCGACCAAAAGCGATACGTTCAAAAGATGATAATGTCTGCAGCGCGTTGAGTACTAAAGAAACACTAGCCTTCTTTAGAGATACAGAAGTCCACATTGACGTTGACGTTGACGTTACTAACATCATGATGCCCCGCTTGTATGGAAAAGCGTTGGCAGAAGGACTGTCAAACTAAACTCAAACCTCAAAGTTATCTCTATCTTTGAATACTCGAACAATGCTCTTTCCCAAGCATTAAAGAACCCGACCCCCATCGCAGGAAGAGTATTGCAGCGCAATACCATACGCGCGCTTTTACGTTTGAGCATCCCGCTAAATAGCCTGTTAACCCTGCATACTTAGAGCATCTCGCTACTGTGTTAGCATCTCGCTACTGTGTTAGCATCTTGAGTCAATAATAAACTGGAATCATCGCCATGCATTATTCGATTTTGCTGCTTGCATTACTGCTATTCGGATGTGACCAATCGTCCATACCGCAAGAAATCAGCCCTACCGTCGCCGACACCCCTACCTTAGACACGCCTGAAGCACCTACTGAGGGATCTCAGCAGTATGCCGATATCCAGGCGGCCAAGGAAGCGCTGCCCGGCAAAGCCCATTACGAACGCGCATGTATAGCCTGCCATGGCGGCACCGTGAAAAGAGCGCCGCACCGAGAAATGATCGGTTTGATGACCCCTGAATCTGTACTGCATGCAATCACCAAAGGTGTCATGCGCGACGAAGCGCAGTCATTAACCGCGCTAGAGAAAAGAGAGGTCGCTGAGTATATCAGCGGGGTGAAATTGGGCGGCGAACTTAGGCCATTACCCACCTGCAGCCGTAAAAATGCGACCCTCGCTTCAAGTCCGTCGATCAACTGGGGAATACAGCCCGAAAACACGCGCGCAATATCTTTTGAGGATGGCGGTATTTCGTCTACCAACATCACGAAGTTAAACACTAAGTGGGCGATCGCCTTTCCGGACTCAAGCAGAGTCCGGTCACAGCCTACCTTCGCTGGCAATCAAATATTTGTTGGCTCACATAGCGGTATTGTCTACTCCTTAGACCGCGACGAGGGGTGTGCGAGCTGGTCCTATATCGCATCAGCTGAAGTTAGAACCGGCATGACGTATTTGGCATCAGATTCCAAGCCGATGATTTTCTTTGGCGATGTTATCGGCAATGTCCATGGGCTAAATGCCAAAACCGGAGAAGAAATATGGCGCACGCGCGCTGACGACCATCCCAATGCGACAATCACAGGCACACCGTCGTTGAACGAGCATCTACTTTATGTCCCTGTCTCCTCCTTGGAGGTCAGTTTACCGATCAATCCTAACTACGCCTGCTGTACATTCCGCGGATCAGTCACTGCGATAAACGCGATTACCGGCGAGATACAATGGAAAACCTATACCATTCAGCAGGAGCCTACCATCACTGGCCAGAACTCTGTGGGTACGGATATTATAGGACCATCTGGCGCGGTCGTGTGGAATAGCCCCTCAATAGATGTGATTAACAATCAACTCTACGTTGGCACTGGAGAAAACATGTCCTCTCCCGCCAGCCTTACCAGCGACGCAATGCTCGCGATGGATCTAGACACAGGAAAACTCAATTGGGCATTCCAGGCAACGGCTAATGATGTTTGGAATTCCGCCTGCGACACCACTACTCCAGAGAACTGCCCGGCAGAGAACGGGCCAGATTTCGACTTCGGTGGTGCGACGGTCATTGTGGATACGACAAAACATGGCCGGCTAGTCATCGCCGGTCAAAAATCCGGTTTCGTTCACGCGCTTAATCCCAAAGACGGGTCACTGGTTTGGCAAACACGTGTCGGCCGAGGGGGCATCCAAGGTGGGATACATTTTGGGATTGCTGCAAGTGGGGAAACACTATTGATACCCATCAGTGATATGGCGGATGGACGCACTTACCCCACCCCGGACCGACCTGGCATGCATGCCTTGAACGCGAATACGGGAGAGCTTCTGTGGTCAACAATACATGAGGATAAATGCGGTGGGCGCGCCCATTGCCACCCTGGCATTTCCCAGGTTCCAACAGTCATCGGAGATTTTGTGATTGCCGGTTCCCTGGATGGAATGGCTCGCGCCTACGCTATTGATACCGGCAGGATTATTTGGGCGCTGGACACCAGCCAACAAGAATTCACGAGCACGCTAGGTACGCTGACAAAAGGTGGATCAATGAGCGGTGGAGCTGGACCGGTCGCCAACGACGGTCTGTTATTACTGAGCTCCGGTTATAGCCTATACAATCATATGCCCGGCAATCTCCTGTTGGCCCTTGAACTGAAATCGGAATGATGGCGCCTCGTGCTTTAATCATGGAACCTCGTGCGTTGTTGATTTATTCTTTATGCTGGAAATAAGTTTAAATTTACCTCGATAATCTCAGCGCTCCGCAGGAAATCGCGGCAACTAGCCCGCAGTAGCAGTAAGGGTAACAACGTTATGAATGATGCAATTTTAAATCTCGATCCGCTGGACCCAGCTACTACTGAATGCCCGTTTGATTATTATCAGGCCCTGCGTGAAGACGGTGGTGTTTTTCAGGTTCCAGATCGAAACTTTTTTCTGGTCAGCCGCTATGACCTGGTGATGCAGGTTGTTAAAGACACGGATACCTTCTCATCTAAAACCGGTGTTCAGGTCCCGTCAGCAGCCGATGGCAGCCACCGACCACGCGAAGGTGTCGTACGAACATTGTTGACGGCGGATCCGCCGGAGCATCGGTTCTATCGAAGCCTGGTTAACAAGGCATTTTCGCTAAAGCGAGTATCAAGTTGGGAACCCAGAATTCGCAAGATTGCTGACGATCTTATTGATGATTTTATTACCGATGCAAACTGCGAAATGAATTATGATTTTGCCGTGCCGCTGCCGATGATCGTGATCATTGAGGCACTAGGGTTACCGCGGGATATGTTGCGTCAATTCAAGACTTGGTCAGATACGATTTCTCACCTCGGTGGCATGCTGTCACAGGAGGAGATGCTTGCGGTTCAAGTACTGCGGCAGGATTTTTCCGCATGGATCGATGACGTTATCGCTGATCGGCAACTAAACCTTGGCGATGATTTCATTTCAGATCTCATTCGAGCTAGGTTTAAAGACAACCGCCCGTTGAATGCTGGTGAACTCAACAGCATCGTCTTGCAGTTTCTGGTGGCGGGAAACGAGACAACCACCAACACGATCACTTCCGGTATGTTGTTACTACTGCAACATCCAGATCAAATGAAACTGGTGCTGGAGGATCGCACGCTTATCCCCAACCTTGTCGAGGAAGTTCTCCGCGTTGAATCGCCGGTTCAGGCCCATTTTCGGTATGCCACCAAAGCAACTGAATTAAATGGGGTGAAGATCCCGGAGGGCGCTGGAGTAGGAGTGATGTACGGCAGTGCAAACAGAGATGATGCGCACTTCGGTCAAGCAGACACCTTTGAAGTCCAACGCAAAAATGCATCCAAACATCTGGCTTTTTCTCAAGGCATTCATTTCTGCCCGGGGGCGCCGCTTGCCAGACTGGAATCTGCGATTGCTTTTGAGCAGCTGTTCGAACGGCTAAAAAACTTTCAGCTGGACGAGTCCCGCAGTGACTTGCGGCATCTCCCGAGCTTCACTCATCGAAGTCTTAAAAAAGTCCAGATCACTTTTGACAGCACTATAACCGCTACCACTCGCTAATATCTTTTACGGATCAGCAGGTTGCGTTCCGGTGATCGGGGAACGACGCCCGCTTGTTTAATAGTGACCTCGTCAAGGCGACTAGTCCGGCACTATTCTCAAAAGTTTCCCCGCAACACTATCCGTCAGGATGTAAAGATACCCATCAGGTCCGCTTCGAACATCCCGAATTCTCTCCCCGATCTCTGAAAATACTACTTCTTCACTGACAACCTTGCCCGATTCAATACCGATTCGCCGAACTTCCTGATCTAAAAGTGCCCCAACGAAGAGATCACCCTGCCAGTCGGGAAAAGCGGTGCCTTCGTAAATCGCAAGACCGGATGGCGCAATACTTGGCACCCAAAAGGTTAACGGGTCCTGTACTCCAGGGGCTGACGTCAACGGTGAAACGAGCGCGCCCGAATAATTGATACCATAAGAGACAGCTGGCCATCCGTAATTTTTGGCAGGGCGTATACTATTGAGTTCATCCCCGCCCTGCGGCCCGTGCTCGTGCATGTAGACCTTACCGGTACTCTGATCCAGCGCTAAACCCTGAGGGTTTCGATGCCCATAGGACCATACTTTGGGATCACCTTTACCACCATCGGAAAAAGGATTGTCGACGGGCACTGAGCCGTCGCCATTAATCCTGATAATTTTCCCTAGTTGACTAAAAGTATCCTGGGCAGCTTCACGGTATTCAAAGCCGTCACCGGTTGTCATTAGTAAAGTGCCATCGTCTAGAAACAGCATCTTCCCACCATAGTGGACGGGTGTATCCTTGAGCGGATGAACGGTAAATATCGTCTGTAAGTTTTTGATGGATGTTTCTGCCAGCTCCCCTCTTACGATCCGCGTTCCATTAGACTCAGCTGAGCCATAAGCAAAAGACAGGTAAACAATCTGGTTAGTTTCGAACTCGGGGTCCAGCACTACGTCAAAGTACCCACCCTGACTTTCGACAAAACTGGCTGGGAGTCCCGTCAAAGGTTCGCTAACATCTCCGTCAGGGCTCACCCTCCTGACTTCTCCGACTCTTAATGCCACCAGATAACTTCCATCTGGAAGAAAGGCAACCGACCAGGGGAAATTCAGATTCTCGGCCACAGTTTCAACTTTATAGTCCGCATTGGTCATTGTTGCAAAAAATATGGCCATTATTACTAGAAGAACTCGCATTGTACTTTCACTCAAACTCGTTAAGCGTCATCATAGCAAACAACGTCAGACAGCGAGGGATTTCAATGGGCAGAATAGTCGGTAGTTACTTAGCGGCAGTCATCTCAACTTATATTGTTGGTGTGATCTTTATCAGCCAAGGAAATATCGCAAACGTAGTCGCGATGGGCTTTCAGGTCACGGTCGCAAACAGACTGGACGCTGTACTGCATGACCTGACTCATATGACGGGCATTTACCTGCCGGTCATCGCGGTGAGCATGTTGATCTCATTACCGATCGCCGCAATCATCATCAAGTATCTACCTAATCTACGACCGTTAGGATATATCCTGGCTGGCATTACTGGTCTGATCGCGATACATGTCATTATCAAACTGGTCTTTGGCATCTCTGGCATCGCGCCGACCAGGACCTTTATTGGCCTGCTTGCTCAGGGCTTAGCCGGAGGGTTTGGCGGCTATATGTTTCACCGGCTTTCGGCAAAACGAACTAATGGGCTAAGCTAATACCGTGCGTGTGAGCCTATCCGGCACCCCTACCGAAGGTCCGTCGACAATGCACTTTTTCTCGTTTCGCCGCTCATTTCGGCTGCTTATTTTTACCGATTGCTTTCGCCATTTATTCTAGCTAGGTCTTGCATTGATCCTCTTTGAGGTGCGCGAAGATCCGTAAATTACCATGTATTTCAGAGACTTAACTATTTTTGAGTGGCGAGCTCTTTCGTGAAAATAACGGGCGTTGCCGTTCAGCAAGATTTTTAGCCTATACAAAATATCCAAATAGTTCAGAATATCTCAGCAATAAACGGAGACTGACCTAAAGACCGGGAGTGCGCCCTTTATCCCACGTTTTCGTCACAGACACCCGGGCCTGTGGCGTGGTTCTAATCTATCTCTGACGCAGAAGTCACTTTGCGGGCGCTTTTCGAGTATAATGACGTTTCCGATCCTTAAAAAAACGTAACAATATGACAAGCAAACCAACACGCGCGCCAGCTAAGAAGAAACAACCGGCAGCAGTCCAAACCTCAGAATCTATCGCAGAAAAGACAAGGATTTATCTAGAGTCAGGCAAAAAAATCCAGTCTATTGAGCCAGGCATCAGCGGCCAGACAAATACGCCAGCCAAAAAGCAAATTTCCCTGGGTAACAAAGATAAGGCCAGCTAGTTTCGGGTTCAGGTTTTTCCTGCTCAGCCTTCGTTGCATATCTATATCTGCGGATCTGTCGTTTCAAAACCATCATTGCTGACAGATCATTGCTAACCGATAGTTGCTGACCGATAGTTGCTGACCGATAGTTGCTAACCGATCGTTGCGGACTAATTGTTGCAGACTCATAAACCACGGACGGTGTGATGTGTTTCCGTTAGCACTTGTTTGTGGGTGACTATTTGCCAACAGAGAAGGCGTATCCGTTGCTATTGGGCCAGCCTGCCCTGAACTCGGGCAAGGGGTCTCAACTAGCCGATTGCAAGAAAAAACTGTCCGGTTAGATCTTACGGTCATTTGATGCTTCAATAGGACCTTCTACCGGATTCGAAGGCTAAGATGCTCGCAAACACATTACCTGTGATTTTATGGCTTTTAATTTTCGGATTGGTTGGCTGTAGTAAGCCGGAAACGAAAAAGCTTGAACCACCAATCAATTTATCTACCCCCGTCGTAGAGGAAGAACTGTCTTCGGATTTCACGTTGGCTGACACGTCCACCCCGGGGGGCAAAATATACACAGATAACTGCGCTAGCTGCCACGAGCAGGGACTGGACCGTGCACCGCATCGAGCTATGCTGCTTTTGATGTCACCCGATTCTATCTACCGTGCGTTGACCCAAGGTGTCATGCAGTCCCAGTCGGCTGGTTTATCTGACAAGGACAAGCTTGCCGTCGCTGAGTTTCTGGGCGGTGGCGAAATCGGCGACCTGGCCACGAGTCCTGAGCCAGCGCAATGCAAGGACCAATCAAATCAATTTGACTACAACGAACCGCCTGTTTTTGAAGGTTGGGGGCTAAACCAAGCTAGCACGCATTCAATCCCCGAGGAGATTGCTGGATTAAATAAAAAAAATATCGCTTCGTTAAAGCTTAAATGGGTTTTTGGGTTTCCGGGGGCCTTGCGTACCCGATCTCAACCAGCATTGGCCGGTGGAGCCATTTATGTCGGCAGTCATGGCGGTACGGTCTATGCTTTTGACCGCGAGACCGGCTGCGCTCGCTGGACCTTTGACGCTTCAGCTGAGGTTCGCACAGGAATCGTAATCAGCCCATGGGAGGCAGGCGATAAAACTGCTGCGCCGATGGCATATTTCGGCGATCTAATTGGAAACCTTTACGCGCTCGACGCGATCACCGGTGAGTTAACCTGGCGGGCAAGGCCAGATGAACA
>JABIVN010000049.1 GCA_018667205.1 Gammaproteobacteria bacterium
CCCAATGGATATCATCAACGGCATCACCCTGGATGAACTGGTTGCCAAACGAACCGATAACCTGATGCAGCCGAAAATGGCCAAGCGCATAGACAAAGCCACTCGCAAGGAATATCCAGAGGGTATCCAGGCTTACGGGACTGATCCACTTCGGTTTACCTTCTATTCGATTGCTACCCGCACCCGCACCATTCGTTTTGATATGAAAAGGGTTGAGGGATATCGAAACTTCTGTAACAAACTGTGGAACGCCGCCATTTTTGTGTCCGGAAATATCAGTGCTAACGAATCACAACTGGACAGCACCAACGTTGAACTATCAACGATCGATCACTGGATTATTTCTAAATTCCAAAAGACCGCGGCGGCCGTGAACTTGGCGATGGAAACCTATCGCTTTGACCTGGCGGCAAAAGAAATCTACGAATTTGTCTGGGACGAGTTTTGCGACTGGTATTTAGAGCTAACCAAACCGATATTGAATAGCGACGATGCTACTCAAGCACAAAAACTGGGTACCCAACAGACACTCGCGCGAATACTTGAGTCTGTCTTGCGACTGGCCCACCCGTTCTTGCCGTTTCTGACGGAAGAACTCTGGCAGAAAGTACCTGTAACCATTCGGCTTTCAGGCGACACCATCATGCTGCAGCCGTTCCCTGTTGCTGATGAAAAGCTCATCAGTGATGCGGCCACCAAGGACGTAGAATGGTTGAAGACAGTCGTTACGGGCGTACGGAATATTCGCGGTGAGATGGATATCTCGCCGGCACGGCTAGTGCCCATACTGTTATCAAATGGCAGTACCGAAGATAAGAAACGCCTGGACAAGTTCACCCGTGAACTCACTTTTCTGGTCAGGCCCGAGTCTCTTACCTGGCTTGGTGACAATGCAGAGAAGCCCCTGTCAGCGACCGCGCTGGTCGGTGAAATGGAACTGCTGGTCCCCATGGCAGGATTGATCGACAAGGAAGCAGAACTGGCTCGCCTGGACAAAGAAATCGATCGAAAACAGAAAGATCGCGGGAAAACAGAAGGCAAGATTAACAACCCAAGCTTTGTTGAAAAGGCGCCTGATGAAGTTGTACAGAAAGAGAGAGACAAGCTTCAGGATCTGGATTCCGCGCTGGAAAAGCTAAACGAACAACGACTGAGTATTGCCAGGATTTAGCGCAGGGTTTGCGTTATATCTCACCGGCACGGGCAAAGAAGTCCAAGCCTTCGCCGGACTTCCGCTTATCGCTGACTGACTAGTGGCTCACCGTTAATATTACCTTTCCCGTTGTGGAGTCCGACGCGACAAGCTCATGCGCCTCGGCAACCCCTGTGATCGGAAACACGGCTTCGATGATCGGCTGAATTTCACCGGCCGCTATTTTCGGCCAAACTTTTTCTTCCAACTGAGCCATCACGACGGCTTTTTCTGCCACTGGTCGGGTACGCAACGTCGACCCAATAATCCTCGCTCGCTTCATCATCATCTGCGCAAGATCGAGCTCCGCCTTGATACCGCCCATTAGCCCAATTAACACCAACCGGCCCCCAAGACCGAGCAAACTAAGGTTGTCAGACAGGTAACCCGCACCCACCGGATCCAAGATGACATCAACCCCACTTTCGCCGGCAAAGGTCTTAGCGGTTTCAAAGAATGACCCATCATGACGATTAAACCCGCCCAGGGCCCCGAGCTCGATACAGGCGTGCAGCTTATCTTTGGACCCAACCGTCACAAAACTGCTGGCACCAAATGCCTTGCATAATTGAATGGCGGTCGTGCCAACGCCGCTGGCCCCGGCATGAATGATGGTTTTATCGCCGGCCTTCAACCCCGCTTCTATAAACAGGTTCAACCAGGCCGTCGCAAACACTTCCGGCAGCGCAGCACCCTGCTCATCAGACAACCCATCTGGAATTGGCAGCACACTACCCTCATGAGCAGTCGCGTACTGACTATAGCCGCCACCAGCCAGCAGAGCACAAACCTTGTCGCCAACAGTAAATCGAGTACAGCCAGCGCCTACCTCCACAATTTCACCAGCACATTCAAGACCCATCACTTCACTCGCACCCGGCGGTGGCGGGTAGAAGCCTTTTCGCTGCATCAGGTCAGCCCTGTTGATAGCGGTTGCAGAAACCTTGATCAGCACTTCCTGCGGACCTATCTTAGGGTGATCAACTTCACCCCAGGAAAGGGAATGGTCTTCGTTAACAATGACAGCTTTCATCAAATCAGCCTTTAGTAATGGGGTGGCTTTTCGTCTTCTGCTGAGCCGCCATCAGGAATTGATGACTCCAGTTTCCTGAACTGGCTCAACAAATGTTTAAGTTGGTCTTCAAGTGCCATAATCTGTTTCTGTTGTTCTGACACGGCATCATCAAGTTTTTGCAGCGTGTCTTCCTGAAATGCCTGACGTTCTTCCAAGAGGATAATCTTGCCTTCAAGGTATTCCGTGGACCCAGGCATCAGAAGCGCAACCTGACTTTGACGCCACGCTCATGCAACCACTGCTTTAGACCGGACACCGTATAGTCACCATAGTGAACCATTGAAGCGACCAGTGCCGCATCAGCCTTACCTTCGGTAAGGACCTCAAGTAAGTGCTCGGGTTTCCCTGCTCCACCGGACGCAATGACCGGAATCGAAACCGCTTCAGAGATCATTCGCGTTAGGTTAATTTCATAACCTTCCCGAGTTCCATCTGCGTCGATAGAATTAACAACCAGTTCCCCTGCACCTAATTCTTCACCCATTAGCGCCCATTCCAAGGCATCGACGCCCATAGGCGTGCGCCCGCCATTGATGATGACTTCGTAGCCACTCGGGAACTCCCTTGACATTTCGACGCTTAAGATGTCCATCGACAGCACTGTGTTTTGAGCACCAAAGGCGTGAGCACACTCGGCGATCAATTCAGGGCGTTTAACTGCGGCAGAGTTCACATTGATTTTTTCCGCCCCGGCCCAAAGTAGTTTGTTGGCATCCTCAACGGTTCGCACGCCACCACCGACAGAGAAAGGAATATAAATTTGCTTGGCCACCTGCTCCACAACATCCAGCATAATATCCCTGGCATCGCTGGAAGCTGTGATGTCATAAAAGACCAGCTCGTCTAGGCCATCCTCGTAGTATTGCCTGGCCTTTGACACGGGATCACCAATGTCTTTCGTATCGACAAACTTGACGCTCTTCGCAAGGTTGCCATTTCGCACATCAAGACAGGCAATGATTCTTTTACTTAACATGTTCCATCCCAATGCTTAAAGGCACCCAACAACTTTAGGCCCAACGCACCACTCTTCTCCAGGTGAAACTGGGTGGCAAACAGGTTTTCCCTGGCGATCACAGAACAGAACGTCTTGTCGCCGTAATCTGTGGTTCCCACCACATGATTACTGTCGACTGGCCGAGCATAATAACTATGGACGAAATAGAACTCATCCCCTGACTGAATGTTTTCCAGCATCGGATGTGGTCGATTGATCGTCAATTCATTCCAGCCGATATGGGGCACCTTAAGAGACCTGTCAGAGAAGTCGAACCTTTCGGAAGCCCCTGCCACCAGGCCAAGGCAGGTTTTGTCACCTTCCTCGGTGTGCTCAAGTGCAATTTGCAAACCCAGACATATGCCCAGCAAAGGCTTCCCTGTTGCGTAGAAAGATTTTATCGCCTGGTCAAGCCCTCGGTCGCGAAGCGTATCCACAGCACTCTCTGCGGAACCTACACCCGGGAAAATTAACTTGTCCGCCGAAGCTACTACCGCCGGATCAGCGGATATAACAGCGTCCATACCGACATACTGACAGGCGCGCTGAACACTGCGTACGTTACCTGCATCATAATCTACGATGACCGGCATAAAAGCTCCCTTAAAAGAGCGCGCATTATACCCTCCGGTTTTTTTGCATTACAGCGCTGGATGTATCTTAAGGCTCCATTTCAGGTCATATTGAAAGAATGCAGCCAGGGTGATGACTTGGTACCATCAATGCTCCGACTAAAGGAAGAAGCAATATGCGGTTACCAACACTTGCGGTGGTTCTACTCCTGCTTGGCGGCTGTCAGGACGCTCCTGAGCCGACCAACTCCCCGACGAAGGTCCATGATTTTAGTACACCGGCGTCAGCAACGAATATCCCTGCTGGCGGACAGACAGAAAAACGAGCGCTGTTCGGCGACTTACACGTGCACACCATGTACTCATTTGATGCTTTTGTGATGGGTACCTTGGCGGCGCCTGACGCAGCCTATGAATTCGCAAAAGGTGGCGTGTTAACGCACCCAGGCGGATTTGACATGCAGTTAGAGGTGCCCCTGGACTTCTACGCTGTCACGGATCACGCCTTCTACCTTGGTGCGTTGCGCAGTATGACGGTTAAGGGTAACGCGCTTTACGAACATGAACTTGCCGAGGACGTTCGAAATTTGTCTGATGAGAAATCACGAGGGGCGGCGTTTGCCACAATGCTAGCGTTTCTTCGCTCGGAACGTCGTGCAGAACTCATTGACCCCGCGTCTTCCACCAGCGCATGGGATGACATTAAGGCCGCTGCGAACCGCCACAACGATCCCGGTAAATTCACCGCTTTTCTGGGGTATGAATATACCTCGTCAGGCGACGCGTTTGAAAATCTACACAGGAACGTTATCTTTAAAGGGGATACGGCGCCCGACTTACCATTTTCAAGACTCGACTCCGCCAACCCTGAAGACTTGTGGCGCTGGATGGATGAACAACGCAGCGCCGGATACGAGTCCTTGGCGATGCCCCACAACTCGAATGGTTCCAATGGCTGGATGTTTAGCCTGACAGATTTTGAGGGGAAACCACTCGATAGTCACTACGCGGACCTACGTATGCGCAATGAGCGCTTGGTTGAGAATTCGCAAATTAAGGGCACTTCGGACACTCACCCGGCTTTGTCACCCAACGATGAATGGGCGGACTTTGAAATAATGAAAGTAAGAATCGCCTCAAACCTTCCAAGCCAACCGCAGGGCAGCTACGTACGCGAAGCGCTACGAAACGGTATCGAGTTTCAGGCGACGAAGGGCTTTAACCCATTTAAATTCGGCGTCATTGGCTCAAGTGACACACACAACGCATCTTACGCCGGCGCGGAAGACAACTACTGGAGCAAGACGGGCAGGCTGGATGATGAACCCGTCGAACGCGGCTCAGTGCCACTGGCACAACCCACAGAAGACGGCTCAACCTATCTTAAGACCTACCGAAGCCAGTGGAGCGCCGGCAGCCTGGCGGGCGTCTGGGCAGAAGAAAACACCCGCACTGCTATCTACGACGCATTGCACCGCAAGGAGACGTTTTCAACTTCCGGCACCAGAATCCAGGTTCGTTTTTTCGCGGGCTATGACCTGCCAGCACTAGATGCCGACAACTTAATCGATAGCGCCTATGCTGGCGGTGTCGCCATGGGTGGTGAACTTGTCGCAGAAGCGGGTCAGTCACCGAGCTTTTTAGTCTGGGCGTTACAGGACCCCAATAAGGCAGCGCTGCAGCGGGTGCAAATCATTAAGGCGTCCGTCAGTGACGGTAACTCGTCTGAAAAAATTTTTGATGTCGCATGCTCCGACGACGCAAAGGTGGACCCTAAGACACATCGCTGCCCTGACAATGGTGCCAGCGTGAATCTTGCAGATTGCAGCGTCAGCACGGATGTTGGTGATCCCGAAATGCTTGTACGCTGGGTTGACCCGGAGTTTGACGAATCCGAGCACGCACTCTACTACGTGCGGGCGCTGGAGAATCCAGTTTGCCGATGGTCAACCTGGGATGCGCTACGGTCGGGCGTTGAACCAAACCCCGCACTATCTAAGACAATACAGGAGCGGGCCTGGACGTCACCAATTTGGTTCAGCCCCGTCTCAGAGTAGCCAAGGTGCGGTGGCTTCGTGAACCGATTCTATGGTTTTGCTTGATCGGTGCGTTGCTGTTCGCGGCTAATCATCTGCGACAGACAGACCGCATTATTATTGATGATGCGCTGCGCGCGCGTATCTCTAACCTGTGGCTAACCCAAATGAATCAGCCGCCGACCGAACCTGAACTGCAGTCATTGGTTGATGCCTGGCTTCGCCAGGAAGTGTTGTACCGTGAAGCAGTGCGGCAGGGGCTAATGGAGGACGATGATATTGTGCGCCGCAGACTTGTCCAGAAACTAGGCTTTCTGCATCAATTTTCTGAAGACACGCCCGTGACTCAAGCTGAACTGGACGCTTATTACCAGTCGAACATTCAGCGGTACACGCTGCCACTGCGATATAGCTTCAAGCACATCTTTGTGTCTGAGGCTTTAGCGGTTGCGTCTGTTCACGCTGACCTGATGGCCGGCAAGGACTGGCGAGGGCTGGGTAGTGCCACCCTATTGCCCAAGACTTACTTGTCCAAAAACGTGCGTGAAATAACGGTTCTATTGGGGGCCGAATTCGCGTCACAATTAACAGCGCTCGTGGCGGGGAGCTGGACAGGTCCTTATAAAAGCAGTTACGGCCACCATCTGGTCTATCTCGAGGAGCGGCTCGCGCCTGAGCCAACGCCACTTTTCTACATCACAGCCAAAGTTCGAGCAGATCTCATCAGGCGTCAGTCCGAGGAGGCCGCCGATGCTTTCTATCAACAACTCCTGATGCGCTATGAGGTTATCCATCGTTAAATGAGATGGCTCATTTTATTGCTGTGCGTGTTTTCCTGCCGATTGTTTGCGCATGAAGTTCAGCCTGCTGTATTGCAGTTGACCCAGGCTGGCAATGGGGTTGACTGGAAAGTACTTTTTAAACAGCCATTTAGATCATCACGGACAAGAAGTGCCGCCGCTTCTTTAGCGCCGTTCAACCTGGCTGTCATCACCAATTGTGTTGCATCCTCTGGGCGCCAACGCACCAGCGGCGTGATGCTCGAACAGAGGTTTAACTTGAAATGCATGGATGAGCCGCTGTCCGTGATGAGTATCAACGGTATTGAGCAGACGCTGGTCGACGTTATCGTTACCGTGAAGGACAGGCAAGCAGCCACCACCCGTTACCTGTTAAATGCGCGCAAGCCATCGGTCGAGTTTTCATCTGGCACCGCCATTCCAATTTTCCTCTTACTTGGCATCGAGCATTTACTACTCGGTTTCGATCATGTGTTGTTTCTGCTGGTGCTGCTGTATCTAGTGCCTGGTTGGAAAAACCTGCTTGGCGTAATAACAGCATTTACCGTTGCACATTCGTTGACCCTCGGTTTGTCTGTATTTCAGTTGATCACCCTACCTCAGCCACCGGTTGAGGCGCTTGTCGCGCTTAGTATTGTGGTGCTGGCACGAGAGGCACTATCTTCACGGCGCAGTCTGATCAGCGCTCGGCCTTGGTTAGCAGCACTCGCTTTTGGCCTGCTGCATGGCCTGGGGTTTGCGGGGGCATTGTCGGCCATTGGACTACCAGAGGACAATGCAGTCGGCGCATTGTTCCTGTTTAACGTCGGCATCGAACTAGGGCAACTGATGATCGTCAGCCTGGCGCTAACCTTGGTTGTCGTTGGCGCACGGCTAGGTCTAAAAATGACGTGGCATTTATCCCAGCCCATGGCGTTAATGCAAGCTCCTTTGTATCTGGCCGGCGGCATCTCTACGTATTGGTTTGTTGAGCGATGCG
>JABIVN010000467.1 GCA_018667205.1 Gammaproteobacteria bacterium
GACCAATGGCTTGCCTGCATGGATGAAGCACTTATCAGGGTCGGTGCCAGTGACGAGCTGAAACAGATGCTGAAGGATCCGATGAAGCATGTGGCAGAAACAGTTCGCAACTGTGAAGATTCAACCCCAAGAAACAGTGGCCCCAATATCATCGCTGTCAGCTAACAGCACACCCGGTAAATGGCCTTGCATTGCTCTCGCTAATAGACACTTAGCGGGCGCATGGTGAACTCTGTCCGGTTGACTTATCGCCCTGCAAACCCATACTTGCCCCGTTGATCAAGCAAAATCTGGAGACCAGAATGCACATTGGTGTTTCCCTGCCGGTACGCGAAATGGAAAACGACCTAACAGCCATCCGAGACTTTGCGCAAACTGCTGAAGGCCTTGGACTGACGCACCTTCGAATACCTGATCAGATAATGAGACCAGGCAGAGGATACCTGCACGAGCCGATGATGCTGCTTTCTTACCTTGCGGCGATTACTACAACAATCGAACTGGTTCCCTCGGTGATCATCCTGCCAGTAAGACAAACCGTCCATTTTGCCAAACAGGCAGCGGAGCTAGATACCCTGTCTGGCGGACGAGTTCGATTGGGTATCGGTGTTGGTGAAAGCGAAGAGGAATACCAGTATCTCAACATGGACTTTAACAATCGCGGTAAACGTTGCGATGAACAAATGCTGCTCTTAAAGAAACTCTGGACTGAAGAGGACATCCATTTTCAGGGCGATTTTCACACAATCTCAGGAGCATGCCTAAACCCTTTACCTCAGCAGCGGCCGATCCCAATGTGGATTGGCGGTCGTTCAATCCCGTCAAAGCCCGTCGTAAAAAGAATCGCCCAGCACAGTGATGGCTGGTTTGTACTCTGCTCGCCGAAAGACCTTGGCCAGGTGAGAGATGCGGTATTTACCGAGGCAGAAAAATTAGGCCGCCAGCCAGAAGAATTCGGCCAAGAAGCCGGCGTTGCAGTCGTTGGCCCCCGCGAACACGAGTGGAAAAGCCGGGTGTCTAACTGGCATTCTATGGGACTTACCCACCTTTGCCTGCGAACATTAGGAGGGAATCTTTCCTCTCCAGAACACTTAACCACACTGGAACGGGTCATTAAAGAACTACCCGTGGACACTACTTAACTCTATCGAGCAGTAATTTACATGAACAGAACTAACAAACTTGAGTGTATTGAAAAGAATGCGGTCGTCAACGGCATCCGGCTAACGTATTTCGAAAGAGGTATGGCCTTTCGAGGCGTGAAACCCACTTTACTTTTCGTGCATGCCACGGGCTTTCACGCTCGGGTTTGGGACAAGATCATCAATGCATTAGGCAACTTTCATTCCATCAGTGTCGACCAGCGAGGGCATGGCCGCAGTGAGAAAAAGAAAATCCTGCATTGGAATGAGGTTATCACTGATACCAGCGAAATGATTGAACAACTGGATCTCACCAACATCATTGCGATCGGGCACAGTATGGGGGCCCACGCCCTGATCGGTGCTGCCCCGAAAGCTGAACACCGATTTTTACAAATCATCGCAATAGACCCTGTCATACCAGAAGAAGCTGCTTTTCTGGACGATACGCCTTCCCCGTTCAATGGTGCAGAGGAACATCCAACCGCAAAAAGACGAAACGAATTCGACTCGCCAGAAGAAATGGCAGATCGGCTCAAACCTAAGGGGTCCTTCGGTTTATTTGACCCGGAAATGCTGATGGACTACTGCCGGTACGGTTTGCTACCGAACGAAAAAGGCAAAGGCTACGTGCTTGCCTGCCCCCCTGGTATCGAAGCCAGCGTCTACATGTCCAGCCGCTCCAACCATGACATCTACGACTCAGTACGTTCACTATCGCTGCCAGTACTGATCCTTCGCGCGAAAGAGCCTGCAAAGGATAGGAATGCTATGGATTTCAGTTCTTCACCGACCTGGCCAAAGCTTGCGGCCGAATTTAGTAACGGTCGAGAAATTCATTTCGCCGACAAAACACACTTTTTGCCTATGGAGATCCCTGAGGAAGTAACCAAAATAATCGCACTGGAAATCACTTCAGCACAGCAAGCATGACAAGCTTTGTTTGAGTGAGAATGAAGAACCCTGCATAGACACCATTGCCGAAGTCAGTGAAATTTTACATAAAACCTTCCCTGGGCTTTTAGCTAAGGGAGTTTCTCGAGGGACTCGATTCCCGGATAGTGCGTCAACCTTGAAATGCCTTTCCGAAAGTCATCGACAATGACGATTGAGCCATCTCGCAAGAGGC
>JABIVN010000468.1 GCA_018667205.1 Gammaproteobacteria bacterium
CTTTGAAAAGAACCCAGGATCAGGATCATGGCGAGAACTGTAGTAGACATAATAGATAGCAGAGGTACGGTCCAGGTCCTCTACACTGATTCGGGCATCTTCAAGCGCCGCCCCAACCGTTGCCCAAGCCCGATCGAAGTCGAGTTTGTATTTTAAGACCATACCTTCGGGCTCGGCCACAAGAGACGCCTTGCTTTCCTACAGGCCCGCGGCCAGTAGTGACACACTAGGACCCTGCGCAACCCGGTCACCGAGATAGTAAGCCAGTGTCGTCAGCATCTTCCCTTCAAGTTCAGGGTTATCCGATTTGCCATCCCAATTGATCCGGTCATCCGGATCAAACCCACCGAAAGGACGCTCTGCCTGCTCGATATAAAGTTCCGAACTGGATGTCCTGACCCCAGGTTCTACTCGCACAAAAAACTTGTACTGCTGGGCCATAGATTGCTCGCCCCATGCTGAGCCACTGGTCAGACTCTCGTAAATCTCATCAGGGCTGCCACTGGTACCAATAATCCACTCTGTTTCAAGGGTGCCACTTCTTGGATCCAACTGTGCCACTGGAAGATGGTTTTCTTCCCAGAAAAGGACAACCTGGGGCCATATCGTCGCGGTGGGCAGGTCAAGGAATACCCACCGAGAATCACCCAGCTTTCGGATAACAATCTGCTCTACACCAAAGGTCGTGCTCAGTGCATCAGGAAGCCGCAGTTCAACCTCTTTGCCCGCTAATCCCCTGTAGTCGACTACCTCGGGGATAGGCATCTGGTCGTTAAAAGGAGGTTTGTCCAGACTTTCAGGTATTTCCGTCGGGGCACTGACCCCTGTCTCAAGTATCTGCTGTTCATCACTCTTACCAAACCAGCCAAGCCAACTACAACCACCAAGTAGCAACACGCCCAACACTAACAATCCACGAACGATCAATTAATTACCCCTGCCTGGTGCATCACTGCACGTAGTTCATCATGATAGTTTTCCGAAAAAGGCGTCATCGGTAACCTGATGCCTGCCTCTATTTTACCCATTTGAGCCAGCGCCCATTTAACGGGAATAGGATTCGACTCAAGAAACAATTTTTGGTGCAGGCCCTGCAATTCTTCGTCAATTGCCTTCGAGGTTTCTGCATCACCATTTATCGCGGCCAAAGCCATCGCAGACAACTTAGCCGGCGCGACATTCGCCGTCACACTGATGGTACCTTTAGCACCTTCCAACATCAGGTCACAGGACGTCGCATCGTCTCCCGAGTATATCGGGATATCGCACAGCTCACGAATTTGTTGCCCACGTTTAAGGTCACCCGTTGCCTCTTTGATGCCGATAACCTGAGGAACTGCTGCCAGGCGAGCAACCGTTTCCGGCAACATATCACAGGCTGTTCGACCAGGAACATTGTAAAGAAACTGCGGCAGGTCAACAGCCTTGGCAATTGCTTCGTAATGACGAAACAAACCTTCCTGCGTGGGTTTGTTGTAATAGGGGGTCACCAGCAGACAGGCATCCGCGCCAAGAGCTTTTGCTGAAGAAGTTAACTCGATCGCTTCCGCGGTGGAATTACCCCCGGTGCCTGCGATGATCGGCACCCGACCGGCTACGGCATCCACGGTAAACTTGACAATTTGGCAATGCTCATCGACTGTAACCGTCGATGATTCACCCGTCGTGCCTACTGGCACTATTGCCGCGGTTCCCTGATCAATGTGCCACTCGAGCAGTTCACCAAGCTTCGCCCAGTCGATCTCGCCATCTGTGTGCATGGGGGTGACCAGAGCGACGATACTTCCCGTGATCATGGTAGCGGCCTTTAAGAAAAGTGGCTCATATTACTGGCGTGCGAATAGCATCACAAGCTCCGCGGTGTCAGCGATTGACTCAGGCTTTCTTCAGCCAGTGAGTATATTGACCACCAGATTCTTCCTGTCGCAACAACTCGTTGCCACTTTGCTTGGCAAAGACCTCAAAGTCTCGGACCGATCCCGGGTCTGTACAGACGACCTCGAGCACCAGACCACTACCAAGGCGGTTCAACGCTTGTTTTGCTTTCAGCAAAGGCAAAGGACAGGTCAATCCACAGGTATCCAGTTTTTGTTCAATCTCCATAAAGGGGATTATAACGGAAACTTACCCTACCTTGATCCTCTATAGGAGAAGATCTGAACGTAAAGTGAGATAATCTGTCCAAATAAGCTGGCACACACTAACCTGAAGCTGACAAATGATTCGCATTCCTATAATCCTGATTAGCATTCTCTGGAGCCTGGCCTTGTCAGCAAACCAGGACCTGCCGTCATTCGGAGACAGTACGTCTGGCATTATTTCACTCGATCAGGAACGCAGGCTCGGACAACAGTTTTTACGCTCTATCAGAGCTCAGGCACCCACACTTGACGACCCCATTCTGCAGGACTTCTTAGAGCACCTTATCTATCGCCTTGCCTCACACAGCCAACTTGAGGATCGTCGACTCGACATTGTAATTATCCGGAATGGGTCACTGAACGCTTTCGCGGCACCGGGCGGTATAGTAGGCGTTCATGACGGTCTGTTCCGCTACGCGCAAACGGAGCATGAAATGTCCGCGATCCTCTCACACGAACTGGCCCACTTGAGTCAGCGCCACTTCGCCAGAAGAGTCGCTGAAGGTAAAAAAAGCGCGGCCCTTAACATTGCCGGCTTGCTGGCTGGGGTCATTCTTGCAGCAACCGCCGGCGGAGATGCTGCGCTTTTGGCGTTGACCGGCAGCCAGGGACTGGCGCAGAACCAGTCGCTCAAGTATTCCCGCGAACGAGAGGCTGAAGCCGACAGGATTGGTATTTATACACTGGATGAGGCCAGCATGGACCCAAGAGCAATGGCTTATATGTTTGAGCGATTGCAGCGCGCCAGTCGTTACAGCACTGGTAACAATATCCCGGAGTTCCTGCGAACTCACCCTGTGACCAATGACCGAGTCGCAGATTCATA
>JABIVN010000469.1 GCA_018667205.1 Gammaproteobacteria bacterium
CCTCGTAGGCCATCCAGCCTTGCATTGCCGTAATTGTTCCGTCTTTCTTTATTCCTACTTTTGCTTTCAGCTTTGCAGCGGAGGTTGGACCGGTTGCGATAAATACCTCGTCACGCTCCATCACCATTTTTACCGGACGGCCTGATTTTTTTGAAAGCACAAGCGCTACCGGTTCTTGATAGATAACCGTCTTGCCACCAAACCCACCACCAATTTCACTGGCGATAACTTTGAGCTTGCCAAGATCCATACCCAGCACTTTCGCAGTCAGGGTCCTTACGTCAAAATGCCCCTGCGTGCAACACCAGACCATTGACTGCCCATCTTCGCTGTAAGTGACGGTACAGGCATGGGGTTCAATGTAGCCCTGGTGCGCCGTAGGTGTTCGAAACTCTCGCTCAACAATGACATCAGCGTCTGCAAAACCGGCGTCAACATCACCCATTTTCATTTCGACACGTGTTGCAATATTGGAAGCCTTCGATGGTTTCTCGTCATATCCATTAGTGAACATATCTTCATGCAGGACCGGCGCACTTTCTTTCATCGCCTCTTCCACATCCATCACGGGCGGTAAAATTTCATAGGTGACATCGATCAACGCAAGTGCATCTTTTGCCGCCCTTTCGGTTCGGGCAGCGATGGCCGCAATCGCATGACCATGATAAAGCACCTTGTCGTCCGCCAGACAATTTCTCGCCACGTCAAGAACGTCCGCAGCGCCTTCGCCCCCGGCGATACTTTCTGATTGAAGCGTGACGAAATCCTGAAAAGTGGCGACGGCCATGACATCAGGGTGCGCTTCAGCCTTACTGGTATCAATAGAGACAATCTTGGCATGTGCATGAGGGCTTCTAAGGGTTTTACCCCAGATCATTCCCGGTAAAGATAAATCAGCACCGTAGGTTGCCCGGCCCGTGACCTTGTCATAACCATCTGGTCGGATAGTTCGTTGGCCGATGTACTTAAATTCCTTAGCTTCACTCATGATCAGACAGCTCCTCTCAAAGTTTCAGCGGAATCCATCACCGCCCTGATAATTTTGTCATAACCCGTACATCGGCAGAGGTTGCCTGCAAGGTAGTACCTGGCCTCTTCTTCGGTTGGGTTCGGGTTCTCTTCTAATAATGCCTTGGTGCTGACAATCAGACCTGGTGTGCATATGCCACATTGCAGCGCTGCGTGTTCAAGGAATTTCTCCTGAATAACGTGCAGACCATCACCGGACCTTACACCCTCAATTGTTCCTACTTCAGCGCCTTCTACTTCCACACCTAGTACGAGACAGGCGCAGACGAGCCGGCCATTAAGCGTGACTGAACAGGCGCCACAATCACCGGAGCCACAGCCTTCCTTCGTTCCCGTGAGGTTCAGTTCATTTCTCAGTACGTCGAGTAAGGTATCTCCCGGTTCGCACAGAAACTCTTGCGGTTCCCCATTTACACTGGTTGTTACGTGTGATTTTGCCATTTTTTTAGTTTCCCTTCGCTCTTGTTGCCGCTATCTTTGCGGCGCGTCTCACCAATACGCCAACGATCTGTTTTCTATACTCAGCAGTGCCTCTTCTGTCCGTAATAGGACTGGACGCGGCACTCGCGGCATCAGCAGCCGCTTTTAATGCGTCGTCATCCAACTTGGTCCCAATCAGGGCATCTGCGGCTGCGCTAACAAGCAGCGCCGTCGGTGCAACGGCACCAATCGCTACTCGCGCAGCGGTGCAGGTGCCAGAATCATCAAGCGTCACGCTTACACCAGCGCCTGCAACGGCTATGTCCATTTCCGTTCTCGGGATAAATCGCAGATATGCATCAGAGGTATTAGCCGCGGGTGCCGGCAGGTGAATCATTTTAAGGAGTTCACCCTTCTCCATACAGTTTCGACCTACGCCGGTCATAAAGTCTTCAGCGGCGACCGTTCGCTCGCCGCCTGGACCTGCAATCACGCATTGCGCACCATTGACGAGCAGTGCAGGAATCGTATCTGCGGCGGGCGATGAATTGCATAAATTACCGCCTAGGCTCGCTCGGCCCTGAACCTGCGTTGATCCGATCAGGTACGCTGCTTCCACCAATCCTGGAAAGACTTTTTTAATATCGTCTCTCGAGGTGAACTCTGCGCAGTTCATCGATGGACCCAGGTCCAAACCATCAGCCGTCAACTCTGCGTCGAGCATACCGGCGATTCTCTTAATATCCACGAGCAAACGAGATTCGTCATTGCTCCCGTTGGTCTGAATAATTAGGTCAGTGCCGCCCGCTAGTATCTTTGCGGGGATATCTGCATTGGCCAAAAGACTAATTGCACCATCTATCGAATCAGGTGCCTCGTATACGACTGATACCATTTTTCCTCCTGTTGAAAGTCGCGAATCTGCGGCACGCACGGCTTCGTGCCCGTTGCTATGCCGAGTGTTGTCATGGACGTATATATACCATGCGTTGCCGGATCGCACCACGACAAACTGGCATCGAAGCGTGTTGTACCCTCGCGCCATCACATTCGACGGATCACAGGAAAGCGAATACAAAATATTCTTAGAACCGCTTCGGAAAACATAAGGACGAAGAATTCATCGAGACCATCCCGGTGGCGCTTGACGATTGAACCCTTTCCCAGCATTGGGTGACGTTACTGGCGCTTCCCAACCACAACGTTCAAGCCAGCGCTAGAAATCGGAAATTGAACTCTCGGAAGCGCGTGCACATCATTCCATGATCGATGCTTCCGGATTGCTTCATGGCAGTGGCACCGCCAGAACTAGGATAATAAATAGATTATAAATCAATAATATGAGAGTCTTTAATAAAGTGATTTCTTCGATAAATTGTTAATGTTTTTGATTGTTGGTCCAAACCACTAATGAATAAATTAGATACTCAAAATTGAACTCAGGTCGAGCCGTGTCAGGCAGTCACGGCGGCCGAAAACGACGTGCTAATTGGACCGCAAAGTCAAATCACAAGTCCCTTTGGCGTGAGGATGTTGAAAAACACCATGACCACGAATGTTGGTCCAGGAACTCGATTTCACAGCAGATATTAAGGGAATGATTCATCAACCGAAGCTTTGGTTATAGTCAGATATTTCGATCGTTCAAAATTGATTAAAAGCCAAACTGCAGCCTTTTGGGTTACCTCAAAGGCGCCCCTTAGTTCGGCGACGATCGCTTAGAACAGCCCCTGAAATGATTAACGACTTGCAGGCCACCCCAGCAGACCTGATAACGAAAAAGCCTCATGATTTGTCGGTATTCATCAAGGGCGAAAATCTGGGTAGCCGCCGTTTGTCCAAGATTGACACTACTAAACGACACCACTAAACGACAACACTAAACGACA
>JABIVN010000470.1 GCA_018667205.1 Gammaproteobacteria bacterium
CAGCGAGTATGTCATTTTCATCATTGATACCTCTGGCAGCATGTACAACTACGCTTGGCCACTTGTGCTGCAGAAGGTGGAAGAAACACTGGCTGTCTACCCCCGTCTAAAGGGTATACAGGTCATGAACGACATGGGTAACTACATGTTTAGCCAGTACGCCGGCGCATGGATTCCGGATACAGATGCCCGTCGTCGCGCCATTGTCGATAGGCTACGTTCTTGGAACGTCTTCTCAAATTCATCTCCGGTCGAAGGAATAACGAAAGCCATTAGCACCTACTACAAACCCGGGAGAAAGATCAGCCTGTATGTTTTTGGCGATGAATTCAGCGGGCGATCAATCCAGCGGGTTGTTGATGTCGTCGATCGAATCAATCGCACGGATTCAAAAGGAAATCGGTTGGTAAGAATTCATGGCGTAGGTTTTCCGGTTCAATTTGCCAACCCACCCAGATATCAGGAAACGGGCATAAAATTTTCGATCCTCATGAGAACGCTGTGTGAGAGAAACGGCGGGACCTTTGTTGGCCTTAATGACTTTCGAGCTTTTTGATCCCCTACCACCTAAATCGCGCGGAATACTCCAGTTCGGCGCTACCTTTCGCAGGCACCTGCAAATCAAAGACGTAAGTCATGCTGTCTCGCTTGATGCCTTCCTGACTCTCACTGACAATCCTCCAGTCACCTGTCAGCTGTTCTTCTAGACTAACGACAATCGATTCCCGTTTGTCATTTGTCACTTTTATCCTGTAACCAGCTTTGGCTTCTCTTTCCCCAAGACGTTGAAAGGATGTCTGAATTCGATTTGCTGAGACATCAAACGCGCGCCCGACCAAAATATCGACTTTTTGGCCAACGGCGGTATGACCTAGCCTAGCTTCTCCTATAAAAGCTTCTCCTATAAAAGCCTCTCCAATGCTCGCCTCTCCAATGTTAGATTCGCTTGCGCGAAGTCGCTCATAGACCCGAATATTCCCTGCGGGCAAGGGTTTCTTCAAGCCATTTTCACCTGAGCCCCCTATCGTTATCCAGACAGCCAGGGGCGACTCCTGAGCAGCCTGATTGCCGTACTGTTGTGCAACGGAAGCAAGGCGATATGATTTCTCATACTTAATACCCTCCTCTGAAATCAGTTTCAGCTGGGTAATATCGTTTTTCAAGAGTTTGACCTCACCGGGAAATTGATAAGCGTGATAGTCACCGGGATTGGATAACACTGGGCTGACAGCGTCAAAACTGGCTGTTGAGCTCATGCGCTGCATTTCCGGCATCATTTTTGGTCTGCTCGGAGTTTGATTAACGTCACCCGCAACAAGCAAAAGTTCATCCACGGCGAAATCCGAACTGCTCTGGTTTCGAATGGTGACCCAGCCACTCAGGCTTGCTTGTTTCTCCAGCGTCAACGCATAGTCCGCCTCCCAGCCAACGCCGGCCGCATGATAGCGAACCGTGAGTTCCTGCTTGCCGGGTTTTTGGTTTTCACCTTTAAAAACGAGTGTCGGCGAAGTGTTAAGGTCGTCCGGGATGTACGGTAAGGAGATTGTCCCCTCCGGTTCAATTTCTATAACATCACCGAACTTTACAATTTCGGGATCGATCGAAAGCAGAATGCCTTCCCGTAATACTTTTTCGTAGCCCTTTTCCTGGAGCAGGAATTTGCTGTATTTTACGTTGCTTCCAACAAACCGTTCCAGCAGGGAGTTCGGATTCATCAGGTCAAAGCGATAGTTCTGTTGATGGGCAAAAAATCCCCCGGTAGCAGCAGAGCTTATTGAAACGGTGGGCGGCAGAATTGTCTGCGCAACCTCGGTGAATTCCAGCTCGATCGGCCCTGTTGGAAGCACCACTTCTCGCTGATCCCTAACCACGGCAAGATTTGAGTTATAAACGGTCAACGCCAGACGAGTTCGATCTTCCACCCCGAACTCAAACTGTGACGCGGTCGCAACGCCCGTCGCCAAAACAGCAACCCCCAACATCAAAAACCGTGCTGATTGAACCTTCATAGATTTCTCCTGGACGTCTAATTCTTCTAAATAAGTTTTGACAGATGCTCTAAATTTAGTTCATTTTAGCAGTCGCTACCTGGCACCGGAGAAAAACATGAACAAAGTTAACTTTAATCGAGCGACGGTGGACGTCGGAAACATTTTGGCCATGGAACATGTCAATGTCACCGTGCCGGACCAGCCACTGGCGACGCTTTTCTATGTCAATGTACTTGGTTTCACGCGAGACCCTTACATGGACTTCGGCCCGTCCAACGTTTGGGTCAACGTCGGACGCCAACAGTTTCATCTGCCTACTGCAGACGCCCAGGTCCTTCGAGGCCATGTAGGTGTTGTAGTACCAGACCTGAAATCACTTCTGGTGCGGCTGCAAAAAATAGGCAAAAGGCTAAAAGGTACTCAATTCACCTTTACCGAACGAAAAAACCATCTAGACATCACCTGCCCCTGGGGCAATCACATCCGTTGTTTTTCCCCCGGTAGCTTCGGCAAATCACAACTGGGGATTCCCTACATCGAACTCCACGTACCCGCTGACGCCGCGCCCGGCATCAGCAGATTCTACGAGCAGGTCATGGGGTGCCGTACCAACCTCAACAAGACAAAAAAACAGTGTGAGGTACTCATCGGCAAGGAACAGTTCATTCGATTTAAGGAAACGCGCAAACCCACTGCTTTTTATGATGGACATCACATTGCAGTCTACGTCGCAAACTTTTCAGGACCACACCGCTACCTGAAGGACAATAACCTGATCACGGAGGAGTCAGACCAGAACCAGTACCGTTTTCAGACCATTGTTGACCCAAACAATGGAACAGTGCTATTCGACATTGAACACGAAGTCAGAAGCCTTCACCATCCCATGTACGAAAGGCATCTCATCAATCGAAATGCTGAACAAGGCTTTTTTAACTACCAGGACGGTAGGGATGCGTTTACCCCACAGAAAGTTCTGTGAAGTCTGACCTGGCTGATAGACTAGCCACTTTTAAAAGCCCTAAAAGTACACCTATGGTAACCAAGACGCATCGTCAGGCTTTTGGCTTGAAGATCCTGAATGCAAATCACCCTCGTGTCAGGCAACTAAAGCGTGATGGAAAAGTCGCCGAGATTCATGGCCACAAATTCTGGAACCCCAGTTACCTAATCATGGATTACCTGAAGAAGAATCCATTACC
>JABIVN010000471.1 GCA_018667205.1 Gammaproteobacteria bacterium
CATCCACCCGCAAACGACCTGGCGGTAGTCTCCGGGTTTTTTAAATACCCCTTCATCACAATGTTGCCCCGCATGAAGACCTCTCCTTGAGTTAACCCATCCCATGGAACTGGCTGCATTGTCTCTGGGTCAGCTACCATCATCGCGCCAGACAACACCGACGAAACACCCTGACGAGCTTTCAGGGCCGCTTTTTCATTCGAGGGAAGATCATCCCATTCCCGTCGCCACGCTGAAACGATCATGGGACCATAAGTTTCGGTCAGACCGTAGACCTGTATCACGTCGAAGCCTAACGCTTCCATACCCATGATAACGGCAGCTGGAGGCGCAGCCCCGGCGGTCATTACCTTGATACCAGCAGGTAACCCTTGCTTCAACGGTGCCGGGGCATTGAGCAAGGTATTGAGTACAACAGGTGCGCCACAAAAGTGAGTCACGGCTTTTACTTTAAAAGCTTCATAGATGGCATCTTCCCGAACCTGCCTCAGGCAGATTGCCGCGCCGGCTACAGCGGCCAGCGTCCAAGGGAAACACCAACCATTGCAATGAAACATCGGTAATGTCCAAAGGTAATTGGGATGCATACCCATTTCCCAGGTCAGAGCGTTGTTGGCAGCATTCAGATACGCACCCCGATGATGATAAACGACGCCCTTTGGGTCTCCGGTCGTTCCCGAAGTGTAGTTCAGTGAAATCGCGTCCCACTCATCTTTCGGGGGATGCCAGAAATAATCAATGGAACCCTCGGCACACAGCGCTTCGTAGTTCAGCTGACCTATGCATTCCCCACCCTCGAACGACGGGTCATCGACATCGATAATAAGCATGTCACGCTCGGTAATCGCGAGCGCTTTCTTGACGACAGAGGAAAACTCTCGATCGGTAATAAGAACATTGGACTCAGCATGCTCTAGCAAAAATGCGATAGTAGGGGCATCAAGCCGCGTATTGATCGCGTTAAATATCGCGCCGGTCATCGGTACAGCGAAATGCAGCTCCAGCATTTCTGGAATGTTCGGCAATATCGCAGCGATGGTATCACCCGGCTTTACACCCCGACTAACCAGGGCAGAGGCCACCCTGAGGCATCGGTTGTTGAACTCACCCCAATTCCTGGTGACATCACCGTAGACAGTGGCCGGATAATCAGGATAGAGGGCAGCCGTCCTCGCCAAAAAGTTTAGCGGAGTAAGTGCCTCAAAGTTAGCTGGATTCTTATCCAATCCTATTTCATAAATACCTTTTGTCAAAATAGTCCCCCCTTCCGATCTGATTGTCACTGAACGTCATTTGAATAACGCGGAATATTACCACTCTTCTTTTCGGTCCGGGGGCGTCTTGATCGAACTCACTGCTGGATAGCGTTGCCGGTCAATTTTACCTTACATGCCTGTCCAATACTAAGTGGACCCATTGGCAAGGTTTTTTGGGTCACCAGGAAACCATGGCTTGCTTCAGTGATACCTTTATTTCCTGGCAGCCACGCCTACTTACAACTGATGAACCTGTTTTCAGTCATGGTCTGAACAATCTTAGTATGGCTCCTGAGGCAATTCTCTTCTCCGATGATAACCCCAGCTGCACGAAAAATGGATATGAATTGAGAATGCATCAAAACGCCGGGCGGCGTGATCAAAGCGCTAAATGCACAGGGTGTAACCCCCTGATCAGGCTTACGGGTGTGGTAGCATTCTAGCCTTTATTGTTTCGTTGGAGTTTGTTCGTGAAAAAGGTCTGGTGGCTCATCACTGCCCTGAAGAATGCTATTGGCAACCTGCTGTTTATTGCCCTCATTATTGTTGTGATCGTCGCCCTCGTGGGTCACGAGCCAGAAAGCATTCCTGCGTCGGCGGTAATGATAGTGAACCCTGAGGGTGTGATTGTTGAACAGCTAAGGTCCGTTGAGCCGGTAGAGGAATTTCTTCGGGGTGAAGCATCTGAAAATGCTGAGACACTGGGCAGAGACCTGGTGGATGCTATCCAACTCGCCAAGGCTGATGATCGTATTAAGGCGATCGCCCTGGATCTTTCCAAGTTGCAAGGTACCACCCTGAACCAGTACGACGACATCGGAAAAGCGCTGAACAGTTTTAAAAACAGCGGCAAGCCGGTTTTTTCTTATGGCTCCCATTATACGCAATCCCAATATTACCTTGCGTCCTTTGCAGACACGATCTATATCGACAAGGAAAGCCTGCCAGCAATGGGAGGGGTATTTCTACAGGGTTTTGGCGCCTACCCCCTTTACCTTAAAGCCGCCTTGGACAAGCTGCAGGTGAGCATGCATGTCATCAAGGCTGGTATTTACAAGAATGCCGCGGAAACCTATATCCGCGACAATATGTCCGATGAATCAAGAGAATCAACACAGGCGCTCATCGACTTCCTATGGGACAGTTACCTGGCGAAAATCACTAGCCACAGAGGTATCAGTCCAGAGGAAATCACTCACTACATCAACAATTATGACAGTTTATTGGATCAAACAGAAAATGGTCCCGCAGAGCTTGCCCTTGAACTGGGTCTAATTGATGGGCTCGTGACAAGGGGGCAGTGGCGATCAGAAATGCAGGCGATCAGTGGAAAATCCGGCGATACCTACCAACATGTTGTCTACCGGAACTACCTGCAATCGATGCGCCCTGCGATGCCGGTTCAGAACCCAGCCACAGATAAAATTGCCGTCATCATCGCCAAGGGAACAATACTCGATGGTGAGCAGCCTGCCGGCGAAGCTGGCGGCGACACAATCGCGAAACTGATTCGCAAAGCAAGGAATTCACAGAATGTTAAGGCAATTGTTCTGCGCGTCGATAGCCCAGGGGGAAGCTCTGCGGCATCGGAATTGATTCGAACTGAACTTGTAGCGATCCAGAAAAGCGGCAAGCCCGTGGTGGCTTCGATGGGTGGATACGCTGCTTCTGGTGGGTACTGGATCTCTAGCACCGCCGATAAAATCTTCGCATCAGAAACCACGATCACAGGCTCTATCGGCGTATTTACTATCTTTCCGACATTTGAACGAAGCCTGGATTACCTTGGCGTTCACTCAGACGGTATCGGCACTACCTCGCTATCCGGCGCGATGAATAATTTTGACGAGATCAACCCAATATTCAAGCGTGCACTGCAAAGTTCCGTCGACCGGACATACGACAAATTCCTTGCATTGGTATCAGAAGGTCGAGGAATGTCGATTGAAGAAGCCGACGCAGTTGCACAGGGGCGGGTCTGGGCTGGTTCTAGGGCGCTTGAACACGGTCTCATTGATGGCATCGGAGACGTTAATGTTGCCATTGAATCTGCAGCCGCTCTTGCGGGATTGACAAACTATGACGTCGTCTACCTGGAAAAAGAACTTTCATCCAGGGAGCTAATATTAAGACAAGTTCTGCAATCCTCAATAAGCCTGCTGCCCTCTGTACAGACTAGCCTGTTCCCTGCTATTCCAGCGGAGCTTAAAACTCTTTCGCTAATGACGAGGTCACCGTCGATCTACCTGCAGTGCACTAACTGTAAAATCACGTTCTAACGCCCCCGTCCGGAAGGTTGTTACTGTTGACCCCAGAACGAATCAAGGTTCACTGCGACCTCTGAAGTGTTCTTGCAGCATCTAGGCTCCCATTCTGAGGGTAGCAGGTCCAGGTATCTTCTTTCACGGTACCGTGTGTCCACCAAACAAATTATCCCACGATCGGCATCATCCCGGATCACACGACCCGCTGTTTGCAATACCCTGACTAACCCTGGGTACTGGTAAGCATATTCAAAACCTGCTTCAGGAAAGTGATCCCTAATGAGGTCCCTCTCTACGCCAATCTGGGGTAAACCGACACCCACGACGACGGCGCCGATTAACCGATTGCCTTTTAGGTCAATCCCCTCTGAAAACGCGCCGCCCATCACAGCAAACCCACAAACCTCGCTTTCATCTTCGAATGCGCTCAGAAATTCTTGTCGTTCCTCATCAGACATTTTTCGTTGTTGCACCCGTATCGCGATCTGCGGAAAACGCTTCTCAAATAAATGCACGGCACTTTGAAGGTAATCATAGGAAGGAAAAAACACCAGATAGTTGCCCGGTTTGGCGGTGATCACACATTGGACAAGGTCTACCAGATCAGTAAGTGATTGATTCCTGCCTTTATAAGAAGTGTCAACATACTCAGCGAGGTTAACCTGCAGGTTTGTCGGACTAAAAGGTGATGGAAGCCTGTACCAGTTAGCGACATCCGAAGCGCCAAGCATACGCCTGAAGTATTCAGACGGTTGCATGGTTGCAGAGAAGCAGATTGTTGATGCCAGTCTATCGAAGCCTTCCCCTAACTGCCTTGAGGGATCCATACAGTAAAGTTTCAGGTAATGTTTTTTTGATTGATGCTGGAACAACACAGCGTAATCGGCATCAAAGTTCTCAGCAGTGCGAAGAAACCTCAGCGTATCAAAGTAACAACTCAGTAGCTCATCACGGAAACTGCCGTAGACCTCGTTGCGGAGTTCCTCCTCTGCACTACTACAGAAGGTTTGCATCGCTGACACAACCGCCTCGGGTATCTCGTACCCCGTAATGTATCCGTGTTCTTTAAATTCGATTTCGTACCGCTTCTTATAACCAAGGAAGGCTCGAGTAACTTTCCGCGCTGCCTTCATTACCGCCGGCGCTGAGTGTTGGCAGATCTTTACAATCGCAAGATAGGACTCTTTATTAACCTCTGCGGAGAACATATCCCGACCTCTGTCGACCAGGTTATGAGCTTCGTCAACCAGCGCAATAGAATCTCTGTTTTTAGAATCAAAAAATCGCCGCAGGTAAACGACGGGGTCGAAGACATAATTGTAATCGGCAATAATCGCATCGCAAGACCTGGACAGGTCCAAGCCGAGCTCGAACGGACAGACCCGGTCACGCCGCGCCGCTAACTCAACAGCCGATCGATCAAAATGTTCAGCCTCTCCCAGCATGGTATCAATCGTGTCCTGGACCTTGTCATAGTACCCTTTCGCATACTCACAATGATCAGGATGGCAAGGTTGCCCAGGGCTGAAACAGATTTTCTCTTTTGCAGTAATAACAATAGACCTAAGGCTGCCGCCGGCAACGGTTAGATCCTTTAACGCAATCTGAGCAAGCGCCTGGGTCGAGGTCTTTGCTGACAGATAAAACATCCGGCTCGTGTCACTCGATTCCATTGCCTTGATTGACGGGTAAAGTGTCGCCATGGTTTTCCCAATGCCTGTCGGGGCCTCGATAATAAGCTGGCGGTTGTCGGCAACTGCGCGGTAGACAGACACCGCCAGATCCCTCTGGCCCGACCTGAACTTTCCATAAGGAAACGCCAGATCTCGCATTGAAGCGTTTCTATCAGCAACCCATTTTTGTCGCCGGCCAAGGATGGTGGAAAAAAAACCCACCGTATCGAAAAATATTGCTGCCAGTTCCTTAAGGTCGCTAACCCGCTCAAGGACCGTTTCCGTCTTTTTGTCCAGATGGTAGAGGCAAAGTCTCAAAATGAGCTTTTCTGCACCAATTTGAGTACCAACGATATACCCGTACAGTTGAGCCTGGTGCCAATAACTGTCAAGAACCCCTTCAGGGATATCTTCGACTTCCACACGAAGCGTTTTAATTTCTTCGATGCAGAGCAACCCTCGCGCCGAGTCAAACCAACATCCATCAATTCGACCCCCTACCTCTAGATCCATACCCGAAGTTTTCAACGCTATAGAGACAGGGTATTCAGCAAGATAGCCTTCTCCACGTGATTGCTGCACGCGTTGGTGTCCCCTGATCCCCTCAATGGCGGAGCTTTTAGCGCTAAACCGGAAATTGATATCGCCGCGCCGACATCCGTCAATAAGCTGTCCAACTGATAGGGCAACGGGATTCATCAATTAGGTACCAACCTCAAGGTATTCAACATTCACAACTGCCGCAGGAATCGCCTGTTCCTGAAAATAGCGGAACCAGCGCGCCTGGTTTTTTTGCAATTTATCGCCTGGTCCTTTGATCTCAACCATGCGGTAGCTGTTTTGGTCAAATACAATCAGGTCCGGAAATCCGCTTGAGTTGTTTTTTAGATCAATCAGTAGCCGTTCGAATATCCGGATTAGGTCTTGAACGGGGATTTTTACCAAAGCAGCCTCTAACAGTTGTTCGTCAACATACATCCAGTTGACGAACGGATTGGTGATGCCAATTTTGGCCCGATAAATAGCCATAGCAAGGTCTCGTGGACCATTCTTTTCAAGCGCTTTAAAGCGACCAGCTATCAGTACTCGTCTGCTATCGACAAAATCCGGCGTGTATAGATCTATCGGGCTCCTCTGAAAAGGATTAAAAAAAGCCCCGCTGACGGGGGCGTAAATAATGTCCCAAAAGCACAAACCAAAGAGACTTCGCATGAGGCTGTTTTCAACGTAATAGCTTTCGTAACCCAAGTTCTGGTAATACGTTCGCGCGCACAGCTCAACGCTACTATCTACGCATGCAACCTGAATGATGGTCTGCTCGATCGTCTGTACCGGCAGGTTAAACTCGGGGCCGCTTTTAAGCTGGTGTTTTTTGGCTAAACGATGGCCAAACCTTTGCGCGAATTCCAACTCCTCCTCGCTCAGCGGAGTCTCAATGATTGATTCACAGAAGGCCATCGCAGCCTGAGGGTCACCTAGTCGATCCAGGATCCTTGCCTGCCGTTCGCGCGCAGGTGTTGCTTGCGCTCTACAATACACGCTGACCGCTTCTTCAATCATGTCAGCGCGTTCCAGATATCGACCAATCCGGTTAACGATGCGATCAAACCGCCGCGACAACACCGGCTCCATGTTCCTTGCCGGTAATTTATCCACCAGTTGCAGGAGATCCAGGCCGCAACCTTCGGTTTCCATTAACTGTTTGCTCACATCTGACAATGACTGCAACACAATTAGTTCGTCGATAACCTCACGACGTTGAAAAAGTCCGGTATTTCCGTCAATTTCATACTGCTCGAACGGCGCAACCAGTTCATGCATGACAAACGCGGTCATGTCCTGGTGAAAGTTCCCAAAAAAAAGCAGTTTAAAAACCGTTAGTTCTTCGGCCCAAGCCAACTCAACGACCTCGATCGTCAGCTCATGAACAGGGTTAACCTGTCCTGATGATAGATAATCCGCCAGCACCTGCTTTTTAGTTGACTGTGGAAAATCGGCGCAGGCTTCTAGACGGAGCAAATCCGCCTTCGAGCAGATCTTGATGGCAGCGTCAAGGTCCGGGATCGTTGGTAGAATAAACGAAGCGGCGACAAGTGCCCTGATTTCAACGCCTAGACTAGCGACTTCCGGGTAGTTAAGTTTATCGACCCTAAAGTAGGGTCCTTTCCTGTTGGTTAACCTAACGAACAGCTTCCGAGAATCTGGTGATAGCGCCTGAAAAGACGCATGGAACTGTTTTTCATTCTCAGACAACAGGTCCGAGTAGCGCCGGCTAACGAAGTCGAGCAAGAAGGTAAAATTGTCGAGGTAATATCCCTCGGGAAGATCGTCTGCCATTGACACCAGCTTAAACTGTATTTATATACAGGTAAACTACGAGGCGTTGGTAGCTCGCTCGAATCGATGCTCTGTGCCGGTAATCACATCAACCTGGACCATCACTGAATTAGAAAGAAAACGGACAAGCCTAAGGCTTGCCTGATCGTCATCAATCGTAAGCTTGTCGCCGTCCAGTTGGTAGTTCAGTGCCTTGTGCCTGTCTACCGTCACCTTTGTCGGCGTGTAGATTGTTGTGATAGTGAATCCTGCTAGGGTGGACCGCCAGGTCCCGGTAATTAAGTCAGAGGGTTCACGAGAGGTCACCGCGCAGCTCTGAAGAATCAGCAACGCGAATAGTAGGTAGATTTTTCTTCGAATTTGCATGTTGGGCTTAATTTAAGGCTCTGCGATATATTAACCGAGAAGACCAACACAGAAAACCATTAGCACAAGGTGTAATATCTTATCTAAAGACTCTGTTGGCCAACGATGATTATAGATAACGACGACGACCTCAAGCACCTCAAGGCCATCGGGCGGATTGTGTTTGAAACCCTGCTGCTGATGAAAAAGAGCCTGAAACCAGGTATCTCCACGATAGAACTGGACAGGATCGGCGAGAAAAACCTCGCCCGCTATGGCGCAAGATCGGCCCCTATTCTGATGTACGACTTTCCTGGGCACACTTGTATCAGCATCAATGATGAGGCTGCTCACGGGATTCCGTCAGGTCGAAAAGTAGCACCGGGCGACGTTGTAAATATTGATGTGTCGGCAGAATTGAACGGTTATTTTGGAGATACCGGGGCAACTTTTACGGTGCCGCCACTTGATCCCCGAATTGAGTATCTTTGTCAGATTACCCGTAAATCGCTGAATGCTGCTATGTCTGCAGCGAGAGCTGGCGCAAAAATTAACCAGATTGGTCAGGCGATTGAGAGAACGGCCATCAATGCTGGCTTTACCACCATACGTGATCTGGGAAGTCACGGCATAGGCCTAAGCCTGCATGAAGAACCGCATTTCATCCAAAATTTTTACGATAAGTCGGATACCCGTACCCTGAGTGAAGGCCAGGTGATCACGATTGAACCTTTCCTTTCTAATGGTGCGAGCAGCACAGTCACCGCTGATAACGGTTGGGCTCTTTTGATCGGAGAAGGAAATAGATCGGCTCAGTACGAACATACTATGGTCATTACCAAGGGTAAACCGCAGGTGCTAACGGCACTTTGACGTTGCGGGAATTAGGACCCCATTCCAGCGAACTTTTTTTCTGAATCAGAAAAAACCTGCTGCCACGTGCCACCGTGAAAGCGATACAACAGCATAATGGCCTTGACGATGTAGTCTCCAATAAGCGCGGCATAAATCCATTCCACCGAAAAATCCAAGAGTACGAATATGGCAGCAAGGCCAACTCTGACCCCGCAGAGACCTATCATCGTTGTCATTAGTGGGAATCGCGTATCACCCGCGCCGCGCAGACAACCGCCCAAGGTAAACTCGACGGCCATGAGTGGTTGCACCAGCGCCATGATGTAAATAAACACGACCGTGAGACGCACGACCTCATCGTCGTCTATCAGATATCGAGCTATATCGTTCGCAAATATAGCGATGACGATACTAAGCGCCACCATGCTGCCAATCGCCATGACAAGCGCTCGCCAGCCGCTCCTCACGGCAC
>JABIVN010000472.1 GCA_018667205.1 Gammaproteobacteria bacterium
CTGCCGTCGTTGTCATGGCTTTCGACGAAGATGGGCAAGCCGATAACCTGCAACGAAAACAAAATATCTGCAAACGTTCCTATGACCTTTTGGTTGACGTCGTGGGCTTACCACCTGAAGACATCATCTTTGACCCCAACGTCTTTGCTGTTGCCACGGGTATCGAGGAACACAACCTTTACGGTAAGGATTATATAGACGCATGCGTCTATATAAAGAAGGAGTTACCGTACGCGCATATCTCTGGCGGCATTTCCAACGTGAGCTTTTCGTTTCGTGGCAACAATGCCATGAGGGAAGCCATTCACGCTGTGTTTCTGTACCACGCCGTGAAAGCCGGGCTGACCATGGGTATCGTCAATGCCGGACAGCTGACTATTTATGAAGATATCCCAGCAGATCTACGGGAACGTATTGAAGATGTTCTGTTCAATAGAAGACAGGATTCAACCGAAAGACTCATAGAAGTTGCCTCAAGATTCGAAGGCGGCGAAAAGAAGGCCAGCAAGGAAGATCTAACCTGGCGGGAAAAGCCCGCCCGCGAGCGGCTTTCCTACGCGCTGGTTAAAGGCATCAACCAATACATCGTTGATGACACAGAAGAAGCCCGCCTGGCGTCGGCCCGGCCTATTGACGTGATTGAAGGCCCGCTGATGGATGGTATGAATGAGGTCGGCGATCTTTTTGGTGCGGGGAAAATGTTCCTGCCGCAGGTGGTTAAAAGTGCTCGAGTGATGAAACAGGCCGTGGCTCACCTTGTACCATTTATAGAGGCTGAAAAATCCGGCGCAGTGCAATCCAAAGGCAAGATACTTATGGCGACCGTGAAAGGCGACGTTCACGACATCGGGAAGAATATTGTCGGCGTCGTCCTGCAGTGTAATAACTATGACGTCATCGACATGGGGGTGATGGTCCCTGCAGACCAGATCCTGAAAAAAGCCATCGAAGAAGATGTGGACATCATCGGCTTGTCTGGCTTAATTACGCCATCACTTGATGAAATGGTGCACGTTGCCTCTGAAATGGAACGACTGGGAATCCACAAACCACTATTGATTGGCGGGGCTACCACGTCCAAGGCACATACCTCTGTCAAGATTGACCCCTGTTTTCATAAAGATATCGTTGCCTATGTTCCCGACGCATCAAAAACCGTTGGCGTGACCGCGCAGCTGCTGAACCCGGAAAAAAAGCCAGTATTGGCAGCGAGCCTGACTGAAGAATATGAAAAAATCAGGATGAGGAACAGCAACCGCTCTGCCAAGAGCGATGCGCTGAGCTACCTTGCATCTGTCGCCAACAAAGCTGCGCTAAACTGGAAGGGTTACGAACCGCCCGTGCCGACATTTACAGGAACCAAAACTATTACCGGCTTCCCGCTTAAAGAGCTTCTGCACTTTGTCGACTGGACGCCCTTCTTTATCGCCTGGGAGCTTGCAGGGAAGTATCCAAAAATTCTTGAAGACGACGTGGTTGGGGAACCCGCTCGGCAGCTATTCGATGATGCACAAAAACTGCTGAATGAGATCATCGAGGGAGACTTACTTCAAGCGAATGCCATTATCGGGTTTTGGCCGGCTAATTCAGACGGCGATGACATTATCGTTTATGAAGATGACACGCGGTCAACCATCAAAACGAGGCTTCATCATTTAAGACAGCAGACGAATAAACCCAACAATCAGGCTAACTTCTGCCTTGCTGACTATGTGGCGCCAACCGATACGACACTCAACGATTACATCGGCGGCTTTGTGGTCACCACCGGGCTCGGCGCTGACGAATTGGCCCAGAAATACGAGGAACAAAACGACGATTACACCGCCATCATGGTCAAGGCTCTGGCCGACCGACTGGCAGAGGCTTTCGCCGAGAAACTGCACCACCTGGTTCGCACCGAACATTGGGGCTATGCCACATCGGAATCCCTGAGCAACGAAGAATTGATCAAAGAAAGGTACCAGGGTATCCGCCCTGCTCCGGGATATCCCGCCTGCCCTGACCACACGGAAAAGGGAACCTTGTTTGAGCTACTAAATGCGACAGCCGAGATATCGGTTACTTTGACCGAACATTACGCAATGTCCCCTGCCGCTGCCGTTAGCGGGTTTTATTTTTCTCACCCGGAATCACGTTATTTTGGGCTGGGAAAAATCGATAAAGATCAGGTAGAAAGCTATGCGAAACGTAAGGGACAATCTCTTGGTATCACCGAGAGGTGGTTGTCTCCTAACCTTAAGTACGCATAATGAGCCCAATGAACGATACCTCTGAAAAAGATTCAACACCTGACCAGCAAGAAGCCCGCGAACCCGGATTCTGGGAAATCGTGATGAGCGTACTGGCCGCCGCACTGGGCGTTCAAACTTCAAAAAACCGCGAACGGGATTTTAGCAAGGGAAACCCGCTGGTCTTTATAGCAGCGGGACTGATCTTTACCATTTTATTCGTACTGACACTGATCGGCGTCGTGAATCTGATTCTTTAGCAGGGCTTCCCACTTTAAAAAAGCTTCAAGGACACCGTCTGGATCTAGCTAGTGGGCATACCTGATAGCCAGTAAACAATGGCGATTACCGGTAGCACAACAAGTGCAATTGCTGCCAAGGCATCTGAAAAACCATCTTCGTTTTCTGGTTTTGTTGATTCGTCGCTCATTTAAATTCCTGAAGGTGATTACTTTAGTGAGCCGCAGTATACGATTGAATCAAC
>JABIVN010000473.1 GCA_018667205.1 Gammaproteobacteria bacterium
CACAACCATTGAGGCCACGCTTCAACATTTGTCTTGGTGCGTATCCCATACTGTTCCTTGTGTGATTGGTACAACCGGGTTTTCTGCGCAGCAAGAGGCTGTGATCCGCGTTGCGAGTGAGACGATCCCTGTGGTGTATGCCCCCAATTTCAGCGTCGGTGTGAATGTTGTTTTTGATTTGCTTGATCGCGCTGCACGCGTTTTCGGTGACAGTGTCGATATTGAAGTGATTGAAGCGCATCATCGCCATAAAGTGGATGCGCCGTCAGGCACTGCGCTCAGTTTAGGTGAACATGTCGCTAAGGGCCTCGGGCGTGACCTAGCTTCTGTCTCCCGGCACGGCAGGCATGGCCTGACGGGCGCCCGTGAACGTGAAACGATTGGGTTTCATGCCGTTCGCGGTGGTGAGATCGTTGGCGAGCACACGGTCATGTTTATCGCTGGTGGCGAACGTCTTGAAATCACTCATCGGGCGCAGAGTCGAGCCAACTTTGCAGAAGGCGCGCTCCGGGCAGCTGCTTGGGTTGTAAAACAGAGCCCGGGGCGTTACGACATGCTTGACGTGCTTGGGCTTGCCAAATAGCGCTGTTTCCCGTGGTCAATCAGGCCGATTTGATTCACCCGGCATCGTCGGGTGGTAGTTTGAATGTGCTAAAAAATCTGACAGCTCGCTAATACCTCCCAATAAAAATCATGGCTGATGCGTTAAAGTCAGCCGAATGACTGGAAACGAAAGTGCACCTCGACTAAACTACTGCGCCTAGGATGACCCACCAGTGTAAAAAGATTTGAAAAGCGAGATGGAAGCAATTTCCGTCTCGCTTTTTTTCGATCGGCACTTTCATTTTAATTTTTCTTGGAGGCTCGCGCTTGAACAGTAGAGCAGTACTTGCACTCGAAAACGGTATGCTGTTCGAGGGTACTGCTATTGGCGTAGATGGCCTTGTCGTCGGCGAAGTCGTTTTCAACACGTCGATCACCGGCTATCAAGAGATACTCACTGACCCTTCCTATGCCAGGCAAATCATTACGCTGACCCACCCGCATATCGGCAATACAGGTGTCACGCTTGAAGATGAGGAGTCTCGAGAAATCTGGGCCACCGGCCTGGTTATTCGTGATTTACCGTTGCTGGCCAGCAACTGGCGTAGCGAAATGTCGCTTCGAGATTACCTTGTTGCCCGAAGTGTCGTCGCCATAGCAGAGATAGATACCAGAAAGTTAACTCGGGTCCTTCGTGACCAGGGCTCCCAGAATGGTGCAATAGTAGCGGGACCAGACCTTTCGGAAAGTGCCATCGCAGAAGCGCTCAAGGCGGCGAAAGGTTTTGCCGGACTTGAGGGGATGGATCTGGCGAAAGTTGTTACGTCACCCGTGCCCTATGAGTGGCAGGAGGGAAGTTGGAAGATCGGGCAGGGATATTCAGCCGTCGCCAATACCGACTTCCATGTAGTTGCATACGACTTTGGTATTAAGAAAAACATACTCAGGTTGTTGGCAGACCGGGGCTGCAGGTTGACTGTCGTTCCCGCGCAGACATCTGCGGCAGAAGTTCTGGCGCTGAATCCTGACGGCGTATTTTTATCTAACGGCCCCGGGGACCCTGGTCCCTGCGATTATGCGATCCAGGCGATCCAGGAAATATTGGACGCCAAGATTCCGATGTTTGGTATTTGCCTCGGCTTACAACTCCTCGGGCTAGCCTCTGGGATGAAAACGAAGAAGATGGGCCATGGCCATCATGGTGCCAATCATCCGGTGAAAAACCTGGAAGATGGTACGGTGTTGATCACCAGCCAAAACCATGGGTTTTGCATCGATGAAATCGCGCTGCCGGATACCGTGAGAGTGACACACCGTTCACTGTTCGATGACACAATCCAGGGTATTCAATTAGTGGATCGCCCTGCGTTTGGATTTCAGGGTCACCCAGAAGCAAGTCCCGGCCCGCATGATGCTGGTCCCTTGTTTGATCATTTTATTGAGCTGATGAGGGAGCATAAGCGATAAATGCCAAAAAGAACTGATATAAAAAGCATTTTGCTCATTGGTGCGGGGCCCATTGTCATCGGTCAGGCCTGTGAATTTGATTACTCCGGTGCGCAGGCGTGTAAAGCGCTGCGTGAAGAAGGCTACCGAGTCATTCTGGTGAACTCGAATCCGGCGACGATAATGACAGACCCGGAAATGGCGGATGCCACCTACATTGAACCGGTTATTTGGCAACATGTAGAGAACATTATTGCGCAGGAGCGCCCCGATGCGATTCTGCCAACCATGGGCGGTCAGACAGCGTTGAACTGCGCGCTGGATTTGGCCCGAGAAGGTGTCCTCGAAAAATATAATGTCGAATTGATCGGCGCAACGAAAGAGGCGATCGACACGGCGGAAGACCGACAAAAGTTTGATATCGCCATGAAGTCAATTGGCCTAGAGACCGCTAAAAACGTTATAGCTCATTCATTAGAAGAGGCCAAACAGGTCCAGCCGATGTTGGGTTTTCCGTGTGTCATTCGCCCTTCATTTACAATGGGTGGTTCAGGCGGTGGCGTTGCGTATAACCTGGAGGACTTCGAAGAGATATGTCTTAGGGGTTTAGACCTGTCACCAACCAACGAATTGTTGATTGATGAGTCTTTGATTGGTTGGAAAGAATATGAAATGGAGGTTGTCCGGGATACAAATGACAATTGCATCATTATCTGTTCGATCGAAAACCTTGATCCAATGGGTGTGCACACGGGCGACTCGATTACTGTTGCTCCAGCGCAGACGTTAACCGACAAGGAATACCAGATAATGCGCAACGCGTCTCTCGATGTGTTGCGGGTCATTGGCGTTGAGACTGGTGGTTCAAACGTCCAGTTTGCCGTTGAGCCAAATACCGGCCG
>JABIVN010000474.1 GCA_018667205.1 Gammaproteobacteria bacterium
CGGCCTCGCAGAACGCCATGAAGGTGATGAAATACTGGCAAAGGATTTCCTTGATCTGCTTGAGACCCACCAACTGGATTTCACCTTGTCTTTCCGCCGCCTGTCAGAGCTATCAGGTGCCGCGCCAACGGCCAACGTCAGCTCACTAGCCGGCTTTCCTTCCGCATTTGACGGCTGGATGACTCGCTGGAACACTCGTTTAGAGACGGAAGTTAACCCCACACGCCAGCAAGACATGCTGAGGACTAATCCAGCAATCATTCCGCGCAATCACTTGATTGAAGAATCGATCGTGGCTGCCTCTACGGCGGGAAACTTCGAGCTGTTCAATCGGTTAATCGACAACCTGGCGACCCCATTTGACCTGACAGGCGTCGATGCCAGGTTTGCAAAGAAGCCAAAATCGGAACAAGTCGTTCGTCAGACCTTCTGCGGCACCTGATCATCATCTCGACAGGCAGCCATCATGATGGTGTACTAGGCAACTGCTTCGACGCATAAAAATGGAACCTCACATGAAAGTTGGCGTACTGATTTTTGCCACTGACTACACCATCCAAATGGATGAATTAGCTAAGGAATTAGAAGACCGGGGATTCGAATCCCTATTTATACCCGAACATACCCACATCCCAGCTAGCCGCGAGTCAGCATGGCCAGGCGGCGCTGATCTTCCTAAAGAATACTCCCATACGTACGACCCATTTGTGGGGTTATCTTTCGCCGCCGCAGTGACTAAAAAACTGAAGGTTGGCACCGGGATCTGCCTACTCCCACAGAGAGACACCATCACGACAGCAAAGTCTGTCGCCAGTCTCGACCGCATGTCGAATGGCCGATTCCTATTCGGTATCGGCGGAGGCTGGAATGTAGAAGAAATGCGACAACACGGGACAAAGTACAACGAGCGTTTCGCCAAAATGAAAGAACAGGTTCTGGCCATGAAGCAGCTTTGGAGCGAAGAAGAAGCAGCGTTTCACGGAAAACACGTCAATTTCGATGCTACCTGGCAACATCCCAAACCTGTACAAGCCCCACCCCCCGTAATCCTTGGTGGTGAGACCGACTACACCCTGCGCAGAGTTGTAGATTATTGTGAGGGTTGGCTACCAAGGGCCCGTCACGGATTTGACGCAGTTGAAAACGTTGCACGGCTCAAGAAATTTGCGGATGAAGCGGGTCGAGACATGGCCACTATTTCTATTAGCATCTTTGGTGCGAAAGCCGATAAAGCCACGCTTGATGACTACCAAGCGGCAGGCATCAATCGTTCTATTCTTGCCCTGCCACCCGCCAGCAGGGATAAAGTATTAACGGTTTTAGATCGTTATACAGCGCTATTAGATCACTAGAAAGGAGATAACCGTGACGGAATTTCTTCGAACGCCGGACGAAAATTTTAAAGACCTCGATGACTTTCCCTATCAAGCCAATTACCACAATTGGAAAGACATGCGGATGCACTATGTCGACGAAGGTCCAAAAGACGCACCCGTCATGCTGCTTATTCACGGTATGCCAACCTGGAGTTTTCTTTATCGCCATGTGATCCCGAAGCTAGTCGCCGCGGGTTATCGATGTATTGCACCAGACCATCTTGGGTTCGGTAAATCAGATAAGCCTACGGACCCTGACTGGTACACCATCGCCCGCCATACCGAAGTCCTGACCAGCCTAATTTCGTCACTCGACCTAAAAGATATTACCCTGGTGTGCCAGGATTGGGGTGGACCGACGGGCCTGGCACAGGCGGTATTTATGCCGGAGCGATTCTCCCGACTGACCATCATGAACACGTGGCTTCATCATACTGAATACGAATACTCAGCAGCCATCCGGAACTGGAACGAGAACTGGCACGAAGGCGGCCGTTTTTTCCGTGACAAACCAGACATGGGCGCGCTCATGGTACTGAGTGCAGGTCTGGTTGGACCGGGAATAGCCTTCCCGGCCATCAGTGAAGGCAAAACTATCGAGGGCCTAACAGGCGAAGCTGCCAGCGTGTACAACGGATTTCGCGCGCCTATTCACGACATGCCCGACGAAGCATTCAACGGCATGCGCAGATTCCCCTTATCGATCAGTTTCGATAATTACGACGGTGGCAACAGCGCCGCTCAGACTCACTTTTACAACACCCTACTTCAGTGGCCTAAACCCACCCACTTTATCTGGGGGTGTGCGGACGATGTTTTCAACGAAGAGTGGGGTCGCAAGTGGGCAGGACAAATGAACGCCAGCTTCGACCCAATAGAAAAAGCCGGCCACTTTTTGCAAAATACCCATGGCCCCGAAATCGCAGACCTGTTACTTACACGAATAAAGGAAGAATAATGTTTGAAATAAGAAGCTATCACTATGATCTGACCAAGTTTGACTCCTACAAGAAATGGGCCGTCGATGAAGCCGCGCCATTTTTAAAAGCCAACCTGAATGTCGTCGGCTTCTGGCTTGATAATGGAAACGACATTGAATTAGCCGGTTCAGACCCTACACCGCATAAGCATGGTGGTGCCAACGTGACCTGGATCATCAAATGGGAGTCAGAAGAACACAGGGCAGTGGGATTCAAGGCAGTTTTTGAGAGCGAAGGTTGGCTGGATATCTGGTCAAGACATCCTGATGCAGATGGCTACCTGCAAACAGAAGCCAGGTTTGCCGAAGAGGTTTAACCTTCGCACTGGGGAAGGGCTCGTTCCAAACGAGCCTGATCTGTTTCCCTGCATTAACTCGCACTCGTGTAACGCAAAGTCTGGCGCGCCCAATGGCGACCTACCATTAACACATGCAGTGCAGCAGACAGCCGCAACAGTCCTTCAAATTCAATCGGGGGGACTACAGCGTGCGCTGGCAGCAGCCTCTAAAATCTGAAAGGACTGTCATTAATCACCCACCCTTAGCCTGAACCGGTCACTATTAAAAATTCAACCCGGCCCCAATCAGGATTTCCAGGTCCTTACTCTCTGCGCCATCAACGGGTTGAGTATCGTAATCGTAGTTCGCCTGAACGTTAACATGCAGGTTACCCAGAAGCTTGTACCGGACTCCGGTCTCAGCTTCCAACACCGTGTTCTTTCTACCGCTGATGTTTCTGTAAACATTATGGCGATGAAAAAGCGTTATTTCATCATCACGCAGCTTGTAGGAGACCTCCAGCTTCCAGTCTAAATTCGAGGTAGATTCATCTTGACCGTCTGATTTTTCAGCAGCATAGCCACCACCCAATTGAAAATTCAACGTACGTCGATCATCATTCCAAATCGCATACCCGACTGCCGGCGTGATCGACAGGCGGTGGTCAAGATCTGCAATGGGGTCTCTTTCAATGGCCGAATCAAGTGCAAAAAACCACTTATTATCAAACAACCTGTTGTACCCTATTTTTACTCTGTCCTTCTCTTTTGTGATCGTGCCATCTTCCTCCTCACGGCTAACTTTGAGGTCAGTTTTATAACGATGTTGGCCGCGTTGGTAGTTCGCCCGCCACTGAAAATTAGCGTCCTGACTGTCTGTATTGCCGCGATTAAAAGTTGAACTCAAATCTAGCGTTGCGCCCCAAGTTTTCGGCTTGGGCTTCTCGCCAAATCGTTCGATCTCAGCCAGCGTAACATCCACGGCCTGTTCCGCAGCAACCAGCGTTGCCTTTCCTGCTTGCCCACCAGCCGTGACCTGAAACTTCCCGACTGTCCCATCGCTAAGTTCAATCTCAGTTGCTATGTCGGTTTCTAGTGTCGCTACGTCGTCCAGCATCACATTTAACTTATCGCTGTAAGCAGGCTTTATGGTGACACTCGCACCATCGACATCCATGATTTGACCTGTAATTCGATCCCCGTTAATCAGGAAAAGTACATCCGCGAAGGTGCCGCTGGCCGAACTAATGAGCGTAAGCAGCAGCAAGAACTTATTGAATATGATCATATTTTTTACTGAAATTATGTGGCGGAAGTTATGTGGCGGAAGTAACCTGAAGAATTCTACGCGGCGCTTGATAGACTCGCAAACTGGCGCCCTTGCGCTTTTTCAAAGCGACAAGCAAACCGACACCAACCTACTAAGCTCCATGAGACAAACTTTAAATGTGCACCCGACGACGGTTGACCACTTACCGCCCACGCTCGCAGCAGCATGTTGCTATGAACAACTTACAGCCCCAAAGGCCAGGAATAAACGCGACGTTTATACCGCGTCAGAGCCTCTGACCATCATCATGAACTTCTGGTTACGGAACTGACACATTGCGCCAAATGAGTGGCTGAACACCTATAACCTTAACCTCACAGGGCGCTAATCAAGAAACTCGAACGAAGGATCACCCAGATCATGGGTCGCTCGGGTGATTGGCACCAGAGACTGGTTATTGTCGAAATCTTCTGACATCGCTGCGTCCTGATGCCAGGTCATCACGATCTGTCGGAACTTGATTTTCCAGACGCCGTGACGCTTTTCCATTCGATCTAGATAGCGGCCGATGTAGGTCATCTCGGTATCATCCGGCCTGCGATGATGGGCTGTCAGATATGACTCGACGTTGGCGATATTGCCCTCAACCTTAATCAACGTGTTCGATATCTGATGCTGGGTGTTCACGAACTTATGCAGCCCATCGGGCAAGGCATCGCAAAATGGATGCGCGGGTCCTTTGTACCCACCATAATCCAGTTCAGCGTCTTCCCAACACGTCGACTTCAATATCCCAGCATCAGCCCGATCAACACCACGCGCGTACATGTGGATGATTTCAATAATCGCCAACCGATCTGCCATTTCTTCCAGATTCGGGACCCGCCCAACTTCTATCATCATCACACTCCAGTCCTGGCTGCTTCTTGTACAGTAATTGAACCCATGTCGACGAAAACCCCATTGCGATCAGCAATGACTTCGCCGCCACCATCTACAACGAATACCGACCCGTTTACAAAACTAGCTTCATCAGAAGCAAGAAACATCAC
>JABIVN010000475.1 GCA_018667205.1 Gammaproteobacteria bacterium
ACTTGGAAGAGGTAGGCGACCCTGCGACGGGATTGCCCATTGGTAGAACGGAGCTCAATCTGAAAGCTTCCGTTGCCGGTGAGACTCACGAGTACACTGATATGTACCCGGGCATGGCGGCTACCGCCAAAGAAGAAGGGTTCGACGAGATCGCAGACTGGTTTGAAACATTGGCAAAAGCTGAGCGAAGCCATGCTAACCGTTTCCAGAAAGCACTTGATTCGCTTGAGGGGTAAATCCTTCGGCGCAAATAAAAAATAAGGATAAAGCATGAGCGAAAGGCGTGAAGGAAGTCTGGAGGCACCCACCCGGCATCCGGTTGAGTGGCAGACTGAAAAGTTCTGGGACAAGGATGACCTGGATTCAGAACTGGAGCGGGTCTATGACATTTGTCATGGCTGTCGCAGGTGCGTCAGCCTGTGTGACTCGTTTCCCACGCTTTTCGACCTGGTCGATGAGAGTGACACGATGGAAGTCGATGGTGTCGACAAGGATGATTACATCAAGGTCGTGGACCAGTGTTACATGTGCGACCTTTGCTACATGACAAAGTGCCCTTATGTCCCTCCCCATGAATGGAATGTTGATTTTCCGCATCTGATGCTGAGAGCGAAAGCGCAGCGTTACAAGAATGAAGGTGCTTCGTTTCGCGACAATTTACTCACCAATACGGATATGGTGGGTAAGTTGGCGACGATCCCGCTTGTCGATATTACCGTTAACGCCCTTAACAATACTGGTCTTTTCAGGAATGCGCTTGAGACGACCCTTGGGGTTCATAAAGAAGCGCCGTTGCCCGAGTACCATTCCAAGACACTGCGTAAGCAGTTCGTGAGCGACGCGATTACGCCAAAACCTGTCGGCAGGACCACGGGAAAACTGGCTTTCTATGCGACGTGTTATGGCAACTACAATACGCCGCACCTTGGCGAAGATTTTTCAACGGTATTCCGGCACAACGGAATACATATGGAACTTGTTACCAAAGAGGCCTGTTGCGGCATGCCGAAGTTTGAACTCGGTGACCTGCAAGCGGTTCACCAACTGAAAGAGAAAAACATTCCTGTGTTGGCAAAACTAGTGGATGAAGGGTTTGACCTAACGGCGCCGATTCCGTCCTGCGTTCTAATGTACAAGCAGGAATTGCCACTGATGTACCCGGATGATCCGGATGTGTTGAAGGTGCAGAAAGCCTTTTTTGACCCGTTCGAGTATCTATTCCTGAGACACAAAGAAGGTGAATTTAATACTGAGTTCCCGAACGCTTTAGGCGAGATCAGCTACCAGGTAGCCTGCCATCTTCGAGTCCAGAATATTGGAATCAAGACAAGAGACATCCTGAATCTGATACCGGATACCAACGTCAATGCGATAGAGCGGTGCTCGGGTCACGACGGAACCTATGCCGTGAAGAAGGAAACTCGAGCGAAATCAATCAAGATTGCTCGCGCGGTGTTACGCCAGGTGGATCAGAAGGAGGCCGATCACTTCGCCTCCGATTGCCCCATGGCGGCTACGCACATCGCCAATCTGACCGATAAAGTCGATAAAGCAGAGCACCCGATGACCCTGCTACGGATGGCCTACGGCCTCTAAAACCCCAAAACATAAAGCAACATAATGGGGAGGGAGGGAGTTAAAAAATGGAGAATACTGTGTTGGAAAGAAAAAATTTATGGAGCCTCGAGCAGTATGCCGAGAAGCGTGAAGGGTTTCGGGCAGAGGTGCTTGCGCACAAGCAGAGCCGAAGAGTCCTGATTGGCCAGCATATTCTGCTGGTCTTCGAAGATGAGAAAACGATCAGGTACCAGATTCAGGAAATGCTTCGAATCGAGAAAGTGTTCGAGTCGGATGGCATAGAGGAAGAGCTAGAGGCCTACAATCCGCTGATTCCGGATGGGGATAATTGGAAATGTTGCATGTTGATCCAATATCCAGAGGTGGAAGAGCGTCGACAGCGTCTTGCCGAGTTACTGGATGTAGAGAACAGGGTTTGGGTGCAGGTCGGTGAGACTGAAAAGCTTTTTGCGCTGGCCGACGAAGATCTGGAGCGTGCCAATGACGACAAAACGTCAGCAGTGCACTTTTTGAGATTTCAACTGGGAGCAGCTCAGGTCAGCGGCGTTAAAGACGGCGCAGCCATTACCTTTGGCATCGATCACAAGAACTACCAGGAAGACGATGTGCTGGTCGCCGAGAACGTAAGAACGTCGCTCGCTGCCGACTTGTCCTAAGGTCGGGTTATGGCCGTCTGCCGGGCGATGATTTCCCGCAGACGGTTGATAATTCCAGCTTGGATTGAGTCAAGTTACGCCCAGGGTTGATTACCTCTGCCACGGTGTGACGACCTATTCCCTGGTCCGTCTTTAGCATTTCCCTAGCCTTTCTTTAGCATTTCCTAGCACTTCTCTAGCATTTTCCTGGTGATGCTTTGAAGGTGCCTTGCTCTCAAGGTATGCGCATTGAGCGCGCCATGTTGCATAAACTGATGGATGGCCTCAGCGACACCTTCAGGTTCATGAATAGCGACCTCATGTGCCGCCCTAAAGAACACCTGCAAGCAGGCATTAGGCAGGCGCCGGTAATCGTCCAGGTTTGTATTTAACAGCGGGTCTACACCGCCTGATAAAACAAGCGTGGGGGTCTTAATATTTTGTAGATCGGCCGTTAAGTCCATCGCCTGCATCGCCGTCATGGAATCTATCAGATGTCTGTCCGACACGACGTTCATCAGACGGTGGACCCGAAGGTTCCTCCAGTCTTGCGTTTGCACGTCGGGGCGAAACAGGCCGGCGGAGTAATCGCGCTCAAAGAATTCTCGATCCTTGTTACGTCGAGCTTTAAGCCTGGCATCAACATTTTTCCTGAAACTGTCGCCAACCAACCCCTTGGATCCAACAGAGGCCATGAGTACCAGCTTTGCCAGTTTGTCTGGATGCTTGACGGCCAGCGTCATACCAACCCCGCCACCCATGCTGTGACCCGCGAAGCTGAATTGGTCGTGGCCCAACTGATGCATTAGTTCAATGACATCAAGCGCATATTGTTCCAGGTTATATCCGTCTTCGGTGTGCTCACTGTCACCGCACCCGCGGCACTCTATGATGACCACTCGGTAATGTTGTTTCAAAATTTTCGCCACCGGCAACCAGTTTTCGCGGTTGGCGGTATAGCCGTGGTGAAGTAAAAGTGGTTCGCCTTTTCCGGTTGTGTCTTACCAGGGTTTGGCGTCGTTGATCGTTAGATGAGGCATCGTTTTTTTTCGGCGAGTTAGTTAACTGATTTAAGGCCAAGGCGGGTTTGCGAATAGCCGCCAGAAACGGTATCACACCATGCCTGGTTACCAAGGTACCATTGAACAGTTTTTGCCATGCCTGTCTCGAAAGTCTCTTGCGGTTTCCAGCCCAGTTCGCGCTCTATCTTGCTGGTATCTATCGCGTAACGAAAATCGTGCCCGGGTCTATCCTGGACATGGG
>JABIVN010000476.1 GCA_018667205.1 Gammaproteobacteria bacterium
ATCCATTTTCTGCGATGAAACAGATGAGTCAATTCAAGATCGCCTTCGAGATTATCGGCGTCCTGTTCCTGTACAACATGGGTCATCACGCGCTACCCGCCGTGTGGACTTTTTGGGGTATCGAAAAATTCGACTGGACACCTCGCGAGATCGGCTACAGCCTGGGCTTCATTGGTATCCTGATGGTCTTTTCACAGGGTTACCTGATAAGAATCGTTATTCCGGCCCTGGGCATGCGATGGGCCGGCCTCGTCGGACTGAGCTTCACTATCACAGCTTTCCTGGGATACGCCCTGTCGCAAACGCCGACTATGGCATACATGTTTATGATCGCCGGCGCACTGGGAGGACTTGCGGGTCCAGCCATGAGCGGCATCGCTTCGAGCCAGGTCGGCCCGGCCCAACAAGGCGAATTACAGGGTGCGATTGGAAGCGTGGGGTCACTCACAAACATCATCAGTCCGCTAATGATGACCATCGTTTTCGGAATCTATACGGCCCCGGACGCCACCTTTTACTTTCCGGGCGCGCCTTTCATTCTTGCCGCGATACTGACAATGATGAGCCTCTCCTTATTCTTTTGGATCACTATTGGGTTCGCCCAAAAAGCAACTGAAGACCCGTCTTAACAATACAATCGCTCATTGCTCCAAAAGTTAACCCCGGCGCACCTGGTATCAAATTGAACCTCGCGATACCTCGTTTCATTTCTGCCTTGTATTGCTAGCACATGTGTCCGAAGCTCAAAGCCAAAAGACCAGAACTAACGGCAAGAATATCGCTAATTTTAGCTAATAAGCGTGGCTATTAAGGTGTTCTAGCAGACAGGAAAATTTTAAGCCTGTTGTTGTATGCTCTACGTCATGAATGAACTTTGCGCAAAAACTGCCGTTGAACTTCGCAATCTGATTGACGAGAAAGAAATTAGCGCCGTCGAATTACTGGATGCCCATCTTGATCAGATCGCGTTAACAAACCCCTCGTTGAACGCTATCGTGACCCTGGTCCCTGATCACGCTCAGCAAATGGCGGCAAAAATTGACCATCAAATCGCGAAAGGTGAAAAACCCGGGCTGCTGGCCGGACTCCCGATGGCACATAAGGACCTTGTTCAAACAAAAGCCATCAGGACAACTTTTGGTTCACGGCTATTCGAGGATTTCGTCCCTAAAGAAAACGCACTGGTCGTGCAACGCCTGATCGATGCCGGCGGTATCACTGTTGGAAAGACAAACGTTCCAGAGTGGGGAGCTGGCTCACAGACTTTTAATGATGTGTTTGGCGAGACGAAAAACCCATTTGATCTCACTCGAACCTGCGGGGGCAGTTCAGGCGGCGCGGCAGTTGCGCTTGCGGCCAGGATGCTACCGCTGGCGGATGGCAGCGACATGGGTGGCTCGCTTCGTAATCCGGCCAGCTTTTGTAACGTGGTCGGGTTCAGGACCAGTCCTGGCCGGGTGCCTGTCTATCCTGTTCGCGATGGCTGGAGCAATCTTAGCGTCCTGGGCCCGATGGCTCGTACGGTTGCAGATTGCGCCTTGATGCTGGCCGCCATCACAGGACCCGATGACAGAAACCCCATTTCATTACCCGATTCAGCAGACTTGTTTTTGCAAACACTAAAGAGCAATCACAAAGGGACGCGTGTTGCATTCTCATCTGATTTCGGCGGGCAGCTCCCAGTAGAGCCAGCAGTACAACATGTCATTACGCAAGGGATGAAAGTCTTCTCGGATCTAGGATGCAAGGTTAATGAAAGCTGTCCTGATTTCAGTGGAGCAGATGAAGTATTTAAGACGCTGCGAGCATGGACCTTTGCGTCACAACACGGCGAGGGTGTCAGGCTGCATCCAGAGTATTACAAGGAAACTATTATCTGGAATGTTGAAGCGGGATTGAAACTTTCCGCCACCGATGTCTCTGCCGCAAACAACTTACGCACCGACATTTACCAGCGCGTTAATAAGTTTTTCCAAGACTATGACTTTCTGGTACTACCAGTATCTCAGGTAACACCCTTTCCACTTTCCGACGAGTACGTTACCAGCATCAACGGCACCCGAATGGAAACTTACATCGACTGGATGAAATCCTGCTACTACATAACCGTCACCGGCCTACCTGCAATCTCGATACCCTGCGGGTTTACGCCGGAGGGATTACCGGTCGGCATACAGATCATCGGTAAACGACTTCAGGACCTGGCAGTCCTAAGGGTCGCTTATGCCTTCGAGCAGGCAACAGAGACTTGGAAAACCCAGCCCAACATTTGTCTTTCCTAGCGCCCTTCGCGATCAAAATCATATACCCAAAAACCTATCTCAGAAAATCTGCGTCCAAAAACTTAAATCCTAAAACTTGATGCATTGCAAAACAGGATCAGCTAATCTTCGTTCAGTTCCTTGGGGGTGGTGTTACACCTGAGATCAAACCCCAGAACCTGATCCGGTTAGTACCGGCGTAGGAAAAGGATGATCGCTACATCTCCCATTACGTCAATGCCGGGTCTCTTATTTTTTTATTTGGAGAGACTCATGAATCTTATTTTAATCTTTATTAAAAACACCGTTAGAACCGTCGTTAAAAACAACCCCGCGCTGCTGCTTTTCTTTGCCGCCTACGCCCATTCAAACGACATCCCAGAAATCGTTGTCACAGCGGATCTTCGGCAATCGACAACCATGGAAACCGCCAGCAGTCTGACAATCGTGTCCGAACAGGTCATCGAAGCGAGGGCTGCACAGCATTTCGAAGATATTATTAATGCTATCCCCAACATTAATTTCGCGTCGGGCAGCAACCGAGCTCGTTTCTTCCAAATTCGTGGTATCGGTGAGCGCAGCCAGTTTCAGAACCCTGTCAATCCCTCTGTTGGCGTTCTTATCGACGATGTCGATTTTAGTGGTGCTGGAACTATCGCCACGCTGATGGATGTTCAACAGGTCGAGGTTCTGCGGGGCCCCCAGGGCACCCGGTATGGTGCTAATGCACTGGCTGGGTTAATAAACTTTTCTACCAATGAACCCGGAGAAGCTCTCTTCACTTCTATCAAACTATCTGCCGGAGAGTTTGATACAAGAACGGCTGGCGTCGTCTTGAATGTGCCTATCACCGAAACATTCCTTTCCCGGTTCGTCCTTGAATCGCACAAGAGTGACGGTTATGTTGAAAATGATTTTCTGAACAAAGACACAACCAATAATCGTGACGAACTAACCACACGGGCAAAATTCTCTTGGCAGATTAAAAAAGACTGGAGCATGAAACTCTCTATAGCCTCCATAGATATCGACAACGGCTATGACGCTTTTTCACTCGACAACAACAGAAGCACATTATCGGACGAGCCTGGGTTTGATCGCCAAGACTCCGCTTACGTGTCCCTGAAAAGTAGCTTGCAGTTAGACCGGATGAACATAGAAGTGCTGTGGAACCAATCGAGTACAGACATTGATTACGGTTACGACGAGGACTGGTCTTTCACGGGCATCCATCCGTTCGGATACACATCAACTGATCATTACCTCCGTGACCGTGACACCACCAGCGCCGAAATAAGGCTGTTATCTAACGACTCCAGCCGAGTTTTTGCCGAGTCGACAGACTGGGTCTTGGGTTTGTATTACCTTAGCTCAAAGGAGGCGTTGCAACGCCAATACACCTTTCTACCGGAAGATTTTCACAGCGACTATGACTTTGACACGCTCTCTATCTTTTCCCAACTGGATGTCGCTCTCTCGGATCGAATGACCCTAAGTGCTGGCTTGAGACTGGAAGAGCGAAACACGAAATATGACAACTCAGTTGGAGCGAAATTTTCACCTAAAGACTCACTTTGGGGCGGTAAGCTTGCACTGGAATACCTGGCTGGGGAAAACACCCTGGCTTATGGCTCTGTTTCACGTGGCTACAAGGCTGGGGGATTCAACAGCGACGGCTCCCTGGATACTGATCTCCGATCCTTCGACGAAGAGTACCTGATCGAGTATGAACTTGGTGTCAAAACATTCTTGGCAAATGAACGTGTTGCGGTTCAGCTGGCGATCTTCTACGACGATCGACACGATCAGCAGGTAAAGAGCTCAGTCGTTCGTCCTAGACCTGACGGAAGCACCGAGTTCATATCTTTTCTCGGGAACGCAGCAGCTGGTACAAACCGCGGCGTAGAAATGGACGTCAGCTGGTTCGTTAGTGACCACCTTAACATCAACGCCAATGCCGGTTGGTTAGAAGCAGAATTTGACGAATTCATCAACGAGTTTGGTGAAGACCTGTCTGGCAGGGATCAGGCCCATGCACCCGCCTACACTTTTAGCCTGAACTTTAACTATCAACGGGGACCTTGGTTCGCCAGTGCTTCCGCCGACGGAAAAGATGACTTTTACTTTTCAAATCGGAACCCGATTAAAAGTAAGGCCTATACTTTGTACAACGCTTCCCTTGGTTTTGAGTCAGCACAATGGAAAGTCACGTTATGGGGCAGAAATCTAACCGACAAAGACTATTACGTTCGCGGATTCGGCAGCTTTGGCAACGACCCTCGTAAATTCTATGTTACGGAACCTTACTTTCAGTATGGCGAACCCAGAGTGACGGGTGTGACCCTGCAGTTAACCATGGGTGATTGATGCCAGACTTCTTGTCCCTGGTTCTGGGTGAATTCCAACAGAACTCATTACTAGAACTCATTGCGGTTGTGCTTGCGATTGCCTACCTCTTGCTGGCAGTTCGCCAGCACATCGCCTGCTGGTATGCCGCATTCATCTCGACAGCTATCTTCCTGTATGTCTTCTGGCAGGTAAATCTGTATATGGAGTCTGGCCTACAGGTTTACTACCTGGGCATGGCGGTTTATGGGTGGTGGGCGTGGCAACGCGGAGGGAGTCAGGGCAACCCTGCGATGTCAATCAGCACCTGGTCACTCAGACGTCACGTGGTTGTTATAGGGATGGTAGCGGTCGCCACTTTTATCAGCGGTACGCTGCTATCCGAGACGGAACAGCGGCTTGCGTATCTGGATTCTTTTACTACCTGGGGCGCTGTCGTCG
>JABIVN010000477.1 GCA_018667205.1 Gammaproteobacteria bacterium
ATGCCGTAGCCAATCACCCAACTGGCCAAAAAGCCACCGACGGACCAATAGTCCCAACCAAAAGTGGTGGACAGGTACACTGGTAACGCAACCACGAACCATACATCCCTTGAACCGAACAGAAACAAGCGTGCCAGTGATAGCGTATTAATGGCGCTGCTTTTGGAAAATATTGTTGTGAATTTTGGTTTGCTTTTTGCCTTACCAAGGTCCTGCCTAAGGGTCACCAAACTGGCCAGCCAGACGAGCGCCAACACTATTACCATCGCCAAGACGGCATCATGAAAGCCGAGCAACGTCAGCAGAAGGCCTCCTAAAAAGAAACCAACACCCTTTAACGCATTTTTCGACCCCGTCAACAAAGCAACCCATTTGTAGAGCCTGCCCTGCTCATTTTCTAAAGCCAGATTGCCTGAAAACAGAAATTTAATTGAGCTTTTCGCACTCATCTTGTTGAGGTCTTTCGCAATGCCAGAAACTGCCTGCGCACCCATAACCCAGGTAACCGTCAACATTGCACTTGGCACCAGCAGCATGCATAACGCAAGCACCTGCAAACCCAACCCAATATTCATGGTGCGGTTCAGACCAATCCGGGCACCCACCCAGCCACCAACGAGATTAGTCACTACACCAAAAAACTCATAAAACAAAAACAGTAAGGCAATCTGAAGCGGGCTATAACCCAGTGAGTGGAAGTGCAACACCACCAGCATGCGCAATGCGCCATCGGTTAATGTGAATGCCCAATAGTTACCTGTAATCACCAGGTACTGCCTTACTCCGGCGGATAACCCTGAAATCCCTTTCATGAAGAAGGGCTCATGAAGAACGGCTCATTGATTCGTCACGACACTGTTTTCATGAGGTGGATTGGCCAACCATTCGCATCAACTCTGCGGTACGATTAGCGTAACCCCACTCATTGTCATACCAGGCGTACAGTTTCACCTGCGTGTCATTAATCACCATGGTAGACAATGCATCAATAATACTCGACCGCGGATCGGTTCTGTAATCAATGGACACAAGTGGGCGCTCCTCGTAGCCCAAAATCCCCTTCAATTCATTCTCCGCCGCCAGTTTGTAGAACTCGTTGACGGCTTGCGCTGTCGTCGCTTGCTTCACCTCAAACACACAATCAGTTAACGACGCATTGGCCAAAGGAACACGTATAGCGTGGCCGTTTAACTTGCCTTCCAACTCAGGGAATAGATGGGTAATCGCAGTCGCTGATCCAGTCGTCGTAGGGATCAGGCTCATCCCGCTAGCGCGCGCCCTGCGCAGGTCTTTATGGGCCGCGTCCAGAATGCTCTGGGTGTTGGTAATATTATGAATCGTCGTGATACTGCCATGTACGATGCCCAGCTTTTCGTGCAGCACCTTAACAACCGGCGCAAGGCAATTCGTAGTGCAGGAGGCAGCCGTCACAATAGGGTGAATAGACGGTTCAAAAAGGTGCTCGTTAATGCCCATAACAACGTTTAACACACCCGCTTCTTTAACTGGCGCTGTCACCACTACTTGCTGAACACCCTGGTCCAGATATGCCTGCAACAAGGCTTTGGTTTTCATTTTTCCTGAAGCTTCAATGACAAGGTCGCAACCAGACCAGTTAGTCTCACTGATGATTTCGTTGCTGGTAAAGCCGATATTGCGTTCATTAACGACCACATTATCGCCCACAGCTTCCGCGTTGTGGTGCCAGCGACCATGGACTGAATCGAAGGTCAGAAGATGGGCAAATGTTTCCGCGTCACCCGCGGGGTCATTGACATGCACAAACTCAATTCCGTCCCAGTCAAAAGCGGCGCGCAAGGTAAGCCGCCCTATGCGGCCAAAACCGTTTATTCCAACTTTTATTGTCATGAGACGATCACCTTAGTGTTTAAACAAAACTTTCGCCCTGTCGGCGAAAAAAACAGTGACTGAATGCCCCGCAAACCCGCCACCATGGCCAGTGCTGCACTGGAAGGTGGTCCCAGGAGCAACATCACGCTCTAAATAGCCCACCAATCACTTTCCATACTTTTTTAACTTGTCGGCAATTAATTGCTTCTGTACCGCAGTCAGCGCTTTCGCTGACGATCGCGATTCCCGCGCGAAAACATACTTTTCTCTAACGACATTCTTAGGTTTGAAACCCCTTGCTTTAAGGTAGCCCCAGGCGTCATCAATCATCTTAGGATTACCACAAAGCAGGAAATGATCTGAATCTGGGTTTACATCAAGCCGCTCTATTTGAGCATTCACATAACCATCATATTCATACGCTGCTGTTGCCTTTTCCCTGGACAAACAGAGCCGCAGGTCAAAGTAGTCGTGTTGTTCAGCATATTCTTTCAGCACATCTCCATAGATAAATTCGGACCGATCCCGGACCCCCAACAACAGAACCACCTCTGGAAAACCACTCGTCTCCAGTTCTTTTAGAATCGGCATATAAGGCGCTAGCCCGACGCTAGTGGCGACGATGACTAATCGACCCGGTATTTCTTCTGGCAACGTAAGGCGGCCAAACGGACCTGTTACTTTAGCCTCAAGCCCTTCTTTGCAATTAAATAAAAGATTGGTCGCGCGGCCATTACTGACTTGCGACACCACCAACTCCATGCGCTGACCATAGAGCTCATCAAAATTACAAAGACTGTAACTTCGCTCGAA
>JABIVN010000478.1 GCA_018667205.1 Gammaproteobacteria bacterium
GAGGACGCGAGCCAATTTAATCAGGCGGTTGTTAGCGTTTCCCTGGTGGCAGTCGTTGTGCTGGTGTTTTGCAAAACCTACCTGGGTTCGCTTTTGAAGCGAACAGGGCTTGCTGATGGCGTGATTGACAGCCTTGTAAAAAGCGCGCCGATGTACGCAGTGGTGATCGGTGTCTTGTCCGTGCGATTTTTTTCGTTGGATACAGCGTCCGGAGTGCCCGTGGTTGGCGATATCCCAACAGTGCTGCCTGACATTAATGTTGTGCTAATGAGCCTTGAACGCTTCCAGGCGCTGCTTCCATCGGCGCTATTGATCTCCATGGTTATTTTCATGGAAAGCACTAGCATTGGTACAGCCATCGCGAGTAAAGCGCGGGAAAAACTCAACCCGAATCAAGAATTAGTAGGACTCGGAGTGGCGAACCTGGGTTCATCGCTGGTGGGTGGGTTTCCTGTTGCAGGAAGCTTTGCGCGTTCAATTGTTAACTTTTCCTCTGGGTCCGTCTCACCTGTGGCATCTCTTGTCACCGCATTTTTAGTGATGATTACGATTCTTTTATTTGGTTCTTTATTTTTTCATCTACCGAAAGGGGTGCTGTCGGCTATTATTGTGATATCGGCTTGGCAACTGATTGATTTTCAGGCAGTTCGAAAGATTTTCAGTTTTAACGCCACTGATGCAGTGACCTTTAGCTTTACCTTTTTGGCGGTACTTAGCTTGGGAGTCGAGTCTGGCGTGTTGATGGGCATTGCAATTTCCTTCGTGCTGTTGATCCGTAGCAGCAGCAAGCCGCACATTGCAGTGGTGGGCAGGGTGGGTGATTCAGAGCACTTTAGGAACGTTGAGCGTTATGACGTAAGAACATCTCCGAACTTGCTCGCGCTAAGAGTGGATGAGAGCCTTTACTTTGTTAACACCCGCTTCATTGAAAGGTTTATTCTGAACGACATCGCAGATCGGCGGGAGGTTGAACATGTTTTGCTGATTTGCACGGCCACTAACTTCATCGATACCAGTGGACTTGAAATGCTGGAAGAATTGTCTGAAAACCTGGATGAAGTCGGCGTTACCCTGCATATGGCTGAGGTTAAGGGGCCCGTCATGGACAAGTTAAAAGAAACAGGTTTTTATAGAAACATGAGTGGTCAGATTTTTTTTACGACGGACATCGCAATGAAAGAACTGGCAGGGATTTAACGAGCAGATGAGGCCTTGAACATGCAGACGAAAATAATTGACTACCATGACGGTGATACGCAGCTTGAGGGCTATGTCGCATGGGATGACAGTATTCCTGGGCCAAGACCGGCGGTACTGGTAGCGCATGATTGGACCGGCCGCCGTGACTTTGCAACGCGTAAGGCAGAAGAAATGGCAAGCCTGGGTTACGTTGGCTTTGCACTCGATATGTACGGCAAGGGCGTTTTTGGTGCTGATGGCGACGTAGAAAAGAATTCTGCGTTGATGAACCCGCTTGCCGCAGATAGGTCCGCGCTACGTGCTCGGATGGCTGCTGCACTGGTGGCGGTTCGTGCAATTGATGTGGTGGACCACTCAAAGGTTAGTGCAATGGGTTACTGTTTCGGAGGGATGTGTGTGCTTGAACTGGCACGAGCAGGTGCCGATCTTGGGGGCGTAATCAGTATTCATGGGATTTTCTCTGCGGGTGATGTGCCTAATGAAAAAATAATAGCCAAAATCCTCTGTCTTCATGGGCAGGATGATCCTATGGTGCCGCCTGAGCAGGTGCTGGAATTTGAAAATGAAATGAGTGCTGCCGATGCCGACTGGCAGGTACACGCCTATGGCGGAACCATGCACGCCTTTAGCAACCCTGCGGCCAACAATCCGAGCTTTGGGACAGTTTATAACCCGGATGCAAACCGACGCGCGACTCAATCTATCAAGAACTTCCTTGACGAAGTATTCGAATAGCTATTTTGATTAGTATTTTTAATACAGGGGATCCGCATGAATAACATTCTTAATGTTGGGAGTCAGTATGAGTAGAGTTAGATTAAAGGAAGACCACGAGTTATCCCCCAAGGTTAAGGCGGTGGTACAAGAACTGGACGCCAAGGGAGTCGACACTTCTAATCTTCGAGGTTTTGCCCATTGTCAGGAAATGTTTGACAGTTACTTCCAGTTTTATGGGCCTGCGCGAAAAGGCAGATCAATAGAGGAAGCGTTGATTGAACTGGTGCGATTAAAAGTCGCGCGCCACAACGACTGCTTTACCTGACTTAATGTACGGCTTCTGCAGGGTGCAGAACATGACTTAAGTGAAGATAAGATCTCGCAACTGGACGAAGAAACTAATACTTATACCGATCGCGAACGTGTTGCTCTTGAGTATGCGGATAAACTGGCGCTTGATCACCACAGTATCGACGATGCTTTTTTTGATCGGCTCCATGAACATTTTAGTGACGAACAGGTCATCGAGCTCGGCATGATGATTGGGCAGTTTATCGGTTTTGGCCGACTGCTGGCGGTTCTGGATC
>JABIVN010000479.1 GCA_018667205.1 Gammaproteobacteria bacterium
ACCACGTTTTGACTTTGCCTTGTTTCTGCAAACATGCCTAGCGTAGTAAAGTTTCATCGCATCTTGGTAAACTTTCGAATCAGTAGCATCTATTTCGTGGCAATAGCGAATAATCTTTCTTTCCTTCGCAGGGAGTTTCGCGATTAGCTGGTTGGCGTCGCGTCGCCAGTCTACGGCTGAAAACATTGGGGACTGAAAAACCAACGATGCAACCATCCTTCGATTTCTTCCTTTAAGGTAATACTCAAGTGCCAGCGTCGTTCCCCACGAACCGCCAAACAGGTGGAATTGTTTAAATCCAAGATGTTTCACCAGCAGTTCAAGTTCATGGACAAAGGTCTGCACCTTCCAGTGCTTCTTTTCGGTGGGGCTGCTTCGACCACCGCCGATCTGGTCATAGATGATGACCTGGCGATTATCAGCAAGTTTGAAAAGATCGGTCATAAAATGTGAATGCCCACCGGGTCCGCCATGCAGACAAATAATAGGCAGCCCGCTGGCCTGCTTTGATCCCCGCAGTTGGTAGAAGGTTTGGCCGAATTGATGTTTTAGGTAAGGCATGAAGTCTCTCTAAAGGGAAGTTCTCTATAGGGTGAGTGGGATTGTTTGTACCTCTTTGACTTCTTCCATGACGACATAGGTGCGTGAGTCACTAACGCCTGGCAATGTTAACAGTGTTTCACCCAGCAGTAGCCGGTATGCGGCCATGTCGGCGACGCGTGCCTTGATCAGGTAATCAAAGTTGCCGGATACCAGGTGGCATTCGAGTACCTGTGGAAGTGCGACGATCGCCTGGCTGAACTCATCGAACACATCAGGCGATGTTCTGATGAGCGTGATCTCTACAAAGACAAGCAGTTCCAATTGTAGCAGCCTGGGATTGAGCTTTGCGCCGTAGGACTCTATGTAGTTCAGTCGCTCCAAGGTCTTTACACGCTCTGAGCAAGGCGTGGCGCTCAGGCCTACCTTGTTCGCGAGTTCAGCATTAGTGATTCTGCCGTTGGCCTGCAGCAGTCGCAGAATCTTTAAGTCAATAGGGTCCAGGGTTTTACCCTGCTTATCAGCAGATTCTTTAATAATATCACCTTAATATGAGTTTTAATGTCAATTAATCACTAATATATAGCTTAAATAAAGTGGGAAACACTACCTTTCAGTAAATATACTAACAGAAATTAAATGAGGTATTCCCATGTTGATTGGTGTCCCCAAGGAAATTAAGAATCACGAGTATCGCGTTGGTTTGCTGCCGGCGGGTGTTCGTGAGCTCATACATCATGGTCACCAGGTTTTGATTGAGTCTGATGCAGGTCACGCGATTGGATTCGATAACACGAGTTATGCGGCTATTGGGGCAGAAATTGTCGCAACACAGCAAGAGATTTTTCGGCGGGCAGACCTTGTGGTTAAAGTTAAAGAGCCGCAGGAAGTCGAACGTCAGCAATTGCGCGAATCGCAAACATTGTTTACTTATCTACACCTGGCGCCGGATTTGTCACAAACCCAAGGTCTGCTGGACAGTGGAGCAGCCTGCATAGCGTACGAAACGGTCACTGATGCCTTGGGCCGATTACCCTTACTGGCGCCAATGTCTGAAGTTGCCGGACGAATGTCCGTCCAGGCAGGTGCCTTATGCCTTGAAAAATCCCGAGGTGGTAGCGGAATTCTCCTAGGGGGTGTTCCTGGTGTACATCAGGGGCGAGTTGTGATTCTTGGCGGCGGGGTGGTCGGTCAAAACGCTGCACAGATGGCTATTGGTCTGGGAGCCAACGTTACGATTATTGATAGGTCTCTGGATGTTCTGCGTCAACTGGATGCCCGGTTTGGTCAACAAATACAGACCTTGTACGCGACACAGGATGCAATTATTGAGTCAACGCTGGTCGCTGACCTTGTGATCGGCGCTGTCCTTGTTGCCGGTGCTTCTGCACCAAAACTGGTCACCCGAGAGATGGTCTCACAGATGAAAAAAGGCTCTGTTTTGGTTGATGTTGCAATTGACCAGGGCGGATGTTTTGAAACTTCAAAACCGACGACTCACGCTTCGCCAACTTATATTGTCGATGGTGTCGTTCATTATTGTGTGGCCAATATGCCCGGAGCAGTTGCAAGAACTTCAGCGGCGGCACTTAACAATGCCACCTTACCCTTTATTTTGCAGTTGGCTGACAAGGGAACGGAAGCCGCGATGCAAGCGGACCCGCATCTGCTGCATGGTCTGAACATCTACCGGGGAAAGGTGACTAACCTTCAGGTTAGCGAGGCTCACGATATGGCCTATTCTGCACCCGAGGACCTTATTGCTGCCTAGCCGCAATAGCGCCTAACCAGAATCATCCTGGTCAGTCTGTCAGGACGGCGGAAGAAAGGGGTTGTATTCTCAAGCAGTATTGGGATCCCCGTGCTGCCAGGAAAAAGTGACAGCGTGTCCATAGCGTCTTTTGCGTGTCGCTGCTTCTGGTCAGGCGCTAGTGATGGGTAGCGCCTGGGGTTCCAATCCATCAATGGTTTTTAGTGCTTAAGGTCGTTGAAAAGCGGCTCTGGCTTTGCCACTCTTTAAGGCGCTTCCGCGGCATCGGCATCCAGTTCGTCAATCTGGACGTTGGACGGAAGCCGACTTAATTGTTCTTTGCTTGCAACCTTTTCAACATCTTTCATCACTCGCAGTACATTCTTGCCCGCGATCTTCGCAACGTCTGAGTCGCTGTAACCACGCCTCAACAGTTCCACAAACAACGCTGGATAGGTTGATACATCTTCCAGTCCAACTGGCCCTGGGGGCATTCCGTCATAGTCACCACCTATTCCGATATAGTCGATACCGATTAAATTCTTAATATGATCAATGTGGTCAGCTACGTCAGACAGCGTTGGCCGCGGCAATGACAAGCGCTGGGCCATAAATAATTTTATCTGTTCCTTCGGGTCGTTGGATTCGCTGTTGATTTTTTCCCTTAGGTCAAGCCAGGAAAGCCGAACTGTCTCGGAAACATAACTGGGGAAAAAGGTCACCATTGCGACACCATTATTCGCTTTTAAGCGTAATAGGACTTGATCAGGAATATTCCGCTTGTGGGCCGTTAACGCGAAAGCGCTAGAGTGTGAAAAGATGACAGGTGCAGTTGAAATATCCAACGCATCATTCATGGCATTAACTGAGACGTGCGACAGATCCACCATCATGCCAATGCGGTTCATCTCACGGACGACTTCTTTACCAAACGGGGACAGGCCGCCGACACGTTCTTTGTCGGTCGCGGAATCAGCCCAGCGTAAACCTTTGGAGTGGGTGAGGGTCATGTACCTGGCGCCAGCCTCATAAAGCATTCTTAGGTTGGCCAGTGAGTCCTCTATCGCGTGACCGCCTTCGATGCCCATCATCGATGCGATTTTTCCCCGTCGATGAGCGTCAACGATCTCATCGGCGGTCAGGGCCAACTCGAGTTGATCTGGATAGGTGGCGATCATGCGGTGTACAACATCGATCTGTTTCAGTACACGGGCCACGTCGCCGTTGGTGCCAGGGTAGGTTCTGATAGGGATGTATACAGACCAGAACTGGCCACCCATCATGCCCTGGACCATTCGGGAATGGTCAGTATGCGTTGGTTTCTCGATGGCTAACAGATCTGAGGTAAATGGCATTTGGTCCAGATTACCCCCAACCCGCATTGTATAAACCATTGGCAGGTCGTTGTGGCCATCGATCAAGGGCGTTTTCTTAAGGATGCCGGCAACCCGATTGTGTAACGCTTCTTCCGAATATTCGTCCGCGGCAAAGGTGTGCCCCATGCACACAAGACTTAGGGTAAAAAAAATGCAGCCCGCAGGTCGGCTGGGGCGTAAACGTTTCAAAAAGTGCACTTGGGTTTCCTTGGGCGAGTCAAAGCATTATGGTAACCGGAAAGGAGAAATTATTTATGTCTGAATATGAATGCATGATTTTGGAAGTATCGGACCATATTGCCACAGTAACCCTAAATCGCCCGGAGATTATGAACGCCATCAACTGGCAGGCGTACGCGGAGCTTGAGGAGATTTTTTTGAATCTTCAAAAAGACCCAGAGGTCAGATGTATTATTCTCACGGGCGCTGGTAGGGCTTTTTGTTCAGGGGATGATGTCAAAGAAATCATGGTGCAGGGTGGCGGCAGCAAAAGGCTGCGGGACGTGCGGCCCGGTACGACCCCTGCTGCAAGGGCTATTCTGGATTGTGACAGGCCGATCATTGCAGCGGTCAATGGTGCAGCCGTTGGATGGGGTATGGATATGTCTCTGATGGCAGATTTCAGAATCGCATCAGAAAAAGCAAAATTTGGCGAG
>JABIVN010000480.1 GCA_018667205.1 Gammaproteobacteria bacterium
AACAACATTATTTTCGCGATATCTTCCGGCTCTGCATAGCGGCCAAGGGGAATGCTAGCGCGGAGGCCTTCTCTTGCCGTCTCTGCGTCACCCGGCGCTAAGCCTTCTTCCAGGCTACGCATCATTCTGGTTTCAACCGGGGAGGGGTTCACGGTGTTGACGCGAATATTCAAGGCTGCACATTCTAGTGCTGCAGATTTCATCAGTCCAATAACAGCATGTTTTGACGTCGCGTAGGGCGCAATATTCGCGACTCCACCTAGCCCCGCCACACTCGACGTGATAATAATACTGCCACCACCCCTTTTACTAATGGCAGGAATCGCCGCCTTTAGTCCCAGAAAAGGACCTTTCACATTAACGGCCATAACCTGGTCAAATCGCTTCTCGTCGTAATCAGTGATCGACATAACATCACCCTCGACCCCAGCGTTTGCCAGCAACACGTCAACACCGCCGTAGCGTTCCTCTGCAATGTTGATCATTTTTTGGTTATCCGAGTTACTGGTGACATCAGCCACACAATAACTGACCTTATTACTGCCGATATCATTACACGCAGACTTCAGTGCAGTCTCTTCCAGATCTACCAGCAGTACGTCTGCACCCTCGTTAACGAACAACTTCCCTGCGGCCTTACCTATCCCACCCGCTCCACCGGTAATAACGACAACTTTTCCTTCTAATCGATTCATCTAGCACCTCCCTTTTAGGCCTTAACCAAGTGTGCGTAAAACTATACAGGAAACGTCACAACATCAAATATTTAGCCTGTCGGCCCCGTGATACAATTGTGTTGAAGCCTAACCAGAACCCAGTTTGAGTTCACCCCTTAACTATCGTTGGTCAATTGTAGCCCTTACCCTGGTTAACCAGGCCCTGACTCTGGGCATCATGATCTACAGTTTCGCGCTCTTTGTCGTGCCGTGGCTGGACCACTTTGAAGTCGCCCGGAGCCAGGTGATGGTCGCGATTCTTGCATTTCAGGTAGTCACAGGTTTGATGAGCCCCATGTTAGGCCGCCTCATGGATCAATTTTTCATGCGCAGGATGGTGATTACAGGTGCTGTATCGATGGGTCTTGGACTAGCCCTGCTTTCACAGGCAACCCAGTTCTGGCAGGTTATTTTAGTATATTCCACGCTACTGCCTGTCGGTATGTTGCTCTGCGGCACGCTTGCCTCCCAGACAATGGTCAGCAAATGGTTTACCGGGAACCGTGGACTGGCTATCGGTCTTTCTGCCATGGGAACATCAATCGGCGGTCTCATCATACCAATAATGGTCATTGAACTGATTGCGCGTCATGAATGGCAAGGCGCCCTACTCATCCTCTCGGTGGTGTCAACGGTAATTCTGGTACCCCTTAACCTGCTTGTTCTTCGGTTCGAGCCACCCGTGCCCAACCACAGATCCGGGACAGGCCGATTTGTTAATTCGCGCACGTTGACCACCCAAGAGATTTTAACGTCGAAGGCTTTTTGGATCCCGGTGCTTGCACTGATACCCATCAACGCAGCATTTGGAGGCGTTCAGTTCAATCTAGGTGCCTATATGGCCGACCTCGGCCACGACCAATCACTGGCCGCAAAACTCATTGCTGTCACTTCATTAATGATGATTACGGGTAAACTTTTCTTTGGTGCCATGGGGGACCGAATAGACCACCGCAAGCTTTACTGGATAATGGCGGCGTTATTGGTCGTGGCACTTTTCTTCTACCAAGGCTCTCCTGGAAAAGCGGACCTGATACTCGCGGCTGGAATTCAGGGTTTCGCTACGGGTGGCGTTATGCCTATGATGGGTATCATGTATTCGGCTAGATTCGGCACCCTATCATTCGGCAGAGTACTGGGATACGTCAACCTGGTGCTCATGCTTGGTAGCTTCGGTTCTATTTTCTCGGGCTGGGTCTTCGATTCAACACAGTCATACGACGTGGCTTTCTGGATCTTCATGGCTTTGATTTTACCCGGGATGATTATCATGTTTTTTTTACCGCCGCCGGACACCGAGCGCAATATGAGCGCAACAGAACGTGTCTAGGGAAAAAGTCTGAGTCTCAGATTATTTGCCTTTTAATCCCACTTATCATTGGTATGACTGCAATAATTCAATAAATTTAGTCGCCTAGGCCCCAACCCCTCCCAAGCCCACCAGCGAGCAATCATTAGTGTCAAAAAAAACCAGACCAACTTTGTTTGATCCACCAATAGAAAGACGTGCTTCTGACAGCACCAAATGGTCCCGTTTTTCGAACAAAGAACATGACGTTATCGGCGCCTGGATTGCTGATATGGACCTGCCAACCTCTAACAACATTATCAACGCTATCAAAGGCCGGCTTGATGAACGCGTATTCGGCTACAGCGAGCCACCAGATGAGTTCTTCGACGTGGTGATTCAACGACTGGAAAAAAAATATGGTTGGAAGACGAAAGCGGAATGGTTCGTACCGCAACCCGGTGTCGTGCCCTCACTATTTTTCGCCTCGAACTGCGTTGGGGATACCGGCGACGCTGTAATGGCTGCTCGGCCAAATTATCGTTATTTTCTGGAGACCGCCGAGCATACTGGGAGAGTATTCCAGCCCATCGATTGCCACGTAAACCAACATCGATGGGAAATGGATTTTGACCAAATGCGACGAACTATTTCACCAAAAACAAAAACGTTCTTGTTATGTAATCCCCATAACCCGGTCGGACGCATCCTTGACCAACAAGAACTCGAAACCATAGCCGACCTATGCCTGCGCAACGGAACGATGATCTGTGCAGATGAAATACATGCTGACCTGGTCCTTGACCGTGATCGGCAGCACATCCCTATCGCTTCATTGCACCCCGAGATAGAAAAAAAATCGATTACGCTGATTTCCGCATCCAAGGCTTTTAACCTGCCAGCGATTGGAGGATTGTCCCTTGCCATTATCCCGGACCCTGCGTTGCGTTCAGCTTTTCAACACAAGGCTTACGGTGTTGCGACGCATCCGGGCGCATTAGCTTATGCCGCAACATTAACAGCCTTCAAGGACTGCGATAACTGGCTGCTGCAAACCATCAGCTATCTTCGAGATAACCGCGATTACCTTCAAGCACAAATATCCGGTATCGAAGGGCTGAACATGAATCACGTGGAAGCCACTTTCCTCGCGTGGATCGATGTTTCCAATTCCGGCCTGGCGAATCCAGTCAGCACATTTCTTGATTACGGGGTAGCGCTGTCAGATGGCGCAGAAATGGGTAGGGCGGATCATGTCAGGCTTAACTTCGCTTGTCATCGTTCCACTCTGGAGGAGATAGTCCGAAGGCTTAAAGCAAGTCTGGCTTAGGCAAGTATGGTTTTGGCAAGTATGGCTTTGGCAATGCTACCTGACCTTGGAGAACGGCTGATTGTTCGAGTGGGGCTCCGTAAACCCAACCAATGAATGGACATCGCAATGATGGCAGCCGGGAGCATCCCCCCTGGGAAGGTCCGCAGAAAATTTGCCGCGGCCAAAAAGAATTCTCAATGCGCTGATTTTTTTCATCTTAGAAACAAGTCTTTTATTGTTTATCATTATGGTCTTATCGCCACACCACAATTTTAGGTGGCTTAAGCATATACTTTACGATTGATTTAAAGATCAATTTAGCGAAAAAACCCAATGACCCCTATCCAAGATGGCCAAAAGTCTCGCAGCGGCGCCACGCAAAAATCACTAATGCTGGCCGCAGAAACACTAATTGCTGCCAAGGGCATTGAAAATGTTTCCATTAGGGAAATTGTCAAAACTGCGGGTCAAAAGAATGAGTCCGCGCTTCAATATCACTTCGGAAGTTTTCGCGGCCTGGTTGAATCGATCAGGAGAAATCGGGACAAAGACATTCAAAACATGCGCAGCAAACTGCTTGAAGAGCTGCTCAAAAAAAACAGGAACCCTGCGTTAAGAGACCTTTGTTGCCTCTTGGCTTCACCCTCGTTTATTCTGGCGAAAAAAGATCTTGGCTTCCGCCGTTACGTCATCGGATTCAGTCATGAACTGGCACTGACGAATAAATCTGCCTTCACTTTAGCCAGTCAAGCTGGTGGTGGCGGTCAAAGTGGCCAAAAAACCGAAAAGCTGCTCCGGGCTTCACTTCAGCATCTGACTGATGCTTCATATCGGCGCCGTATGGAAAGCGTCGTCAGGCTCACTGCGATTTCTCTGGGCCATCACGCACGCCAAAAAAACGCCTTCCGCGGCACCTTTGCAGAACTATTTTTTAACAATCTGATTGATGAAATAGCTGGCCTACTGACGACACCGGCGTCCCCGGAGACAAGATCAATAGAGGACGCCATGAACCCCAAAAATGCTCAAAAGTAGCGGGATATGGACAAAACCGCCTCACGATAGCTTGAGCAGGTACTCCTCGTAGGTCCCGTGAAAGTCATTAAGCTGTTGACCTTTTATTTCCACGATTCTGGTTGCCAGAGAGGAAACAAACTCACGGTCATGACTTACGAAAATCAAGGTACCCTCGTAATGCTCGAGCGCTAAATTGAGCGCTTCAATCGCCTCCATATCAAGATGGTTTGTCGGCTCGTCCAGCAACATGACGTTAGGAGAGGACATGATCAGCTTGCCAAACAACAGCCGGTTTTTTTCGCCACCAGAACATACATTGACTGATTTCTTGAAGTCTTCCGAGGAAAACAGTAATCGCCCCAGCGTGGCTCGGACTATTTGGTCATCGTGACTTTCATCGCGCCACTGGCTCATCCAGTCGAACAGGTTGAGCTCTGATTCAAATTCAGCACTCGTATCCTGAGGGCAGTAACCAAGTGAAGCGTTCTCTGCCCATTTAATTAAGCCAGTTTCTGCCTGAAGGTCGTTCATCAGACACTTCAGGAAAGTTGACTTACCGACACCGTTTTCCCCAATGATCGCAAGACGGGCTCCCGCCTCAATGATCATGTTCCCGTCTGTAAATAGCGTTTCATCATCAAAGCTGTGGCCAAGACCTTCGAGCGTCAGTGACAATCGGTGCAGCTTCGTATCCTGTTCAAAACGGATATAGGGACTCACTCGGCTAGAGGGTTTAATATCCGCGAGTTCAATTTTCTCAATTTGCCGAGCTCTGGAAGTCGCCTGCCTCGCCTTGGATGCGTTAGCAGAAAACCTGCTGACGAAGTGCTTAAGCTCCATTATCTGAGCCTTCTTCTTGGCATTTTCCGACTGCACTCTCTCTCTGGCGTGGGTAGACGCAATCATAAAGTCGTCATAGTTACCCGGATATACTTTAAGAGTTCCGTAATCGATATCTGCCATGTGGGTACAAACTGCATTCAGAAAATGTCGATCGTGAGAGACAATCACCATCGTACTCTTGCGTTCGTTTAATGTGTCTTCCAGCCAACGGATCGTATGGATGTCGAGATTGTTCGTGGGTTCATCAAGAAGCAGGATGTCGGGATCGGCAAAAAGCGCCTGCGCCAGCAACACGCGCAGCTTCCAGCCAGGCGCTACTTCACTCATCAAACCGTAGTGCAGCGACTCATCGATACTGGCCCCTGCAAGAATCCCACAGGCTCGACTTTCCGCACTGTAACCATCTAATTCGGCAAACTCTACTTCAAGGTCAGCCACTTTAATACCATCTTCTTCGGACATTTCCGGCAAGGCATAGATTCGATCCCGCTCACGCTTCACCTCAGCCAGTTTTTTGTCGCCCATGATGACAGTATCAACAACACTGAATTCCTCATAGGCAAACTGGTCCTGGCTTAGTTCACCCACACGCAGGCTTTTATTAATAGTCACGTTGCCGGAGGTCGGCTCTAGTGCGCCGCTCAGAATCTTCATGAAGGTTGACTTACCGCAGCCATTGGCGCCTATCAGCCCATACCGGTTGCCAGCGGTGAACTTGACGGAGATGTTTTCAAACAATGGCTTGGAGCCAAACTGAATGGTGACGTTTGCTGTGCTGATCACGCTTATGCCTGCTCTATATTAGATAAATTAATGATGGGCCGAGCTTTCAGGGCGCACTATAAAATACTTCCCAATGCTGAAACAAGACTGTTTGTTCAGCACTTTCAAATTGCCGCGCCACTCCCCTCAGAAGGTGGCTTTCGCGGCTTGCGCTTCTTCACTTTCTCGCCGCTGTTGGACTTTTTCTTTCGCTTCTTTTCACCCGCAGCTGGCTTACCAGACTTCCTTGCTGAGGGCTTCTCGTCTGCGGGGGCTTTCCGGGAAGGTGTCTTGCTATCAACGCTGACATCAAGCCTGGAGATTTTCAGCTTTTGCCCGCCGATCCAGACTTTCTGTAGGTCATTAAACACCGCTTTAGGCATACCCTCGGGAAGCTCGATAAAACTGAACTTATCCCTAATGTCAATGTGTCCGATGTGCTCTGCATCAAGCCCCGCCTCATTAGCAATCGCGCCAACAATATTTCCAGGTTGCACTTCATGGTCATGACCGACTTCGATACGGAAGCGTTCCATGCCCTCAGCGAGTTTCTTTTCCGGCCGCGGCTTTCCTCTTTCTTTTTCTCTTTGTTTGCCTCTTTCTTTGCCTCTTTCTTTTCCTGCACCTTCTCTTTTGAACGGCGTCTCGCCTTTCCCCGCGTCACCTTTCCTTTCTCGTGACGCTTTCTTTTCTGGCTCTAAAAGCAGAGATTTTTCACCCATTGAAAGTTTCGCTAACGCAGCGGCAATCTCAATCGGTGATACATCATGTTCCTGCTCGTAGGATTCAAGAATACCTTGCATAAATTCAAGCGAACCGCTGGCAAGTGTGTCCGTAATTGTCTGCTTAAAACGCGAGATTCTCTGGCTGTTCACCATCTCTGTACTTGGCAACGTCATCGCTTCTATTTTCTGACGAGTTGCTTTTTCAATAGCCGCGAGCATTCGCTTTTCCCGTGGCGAGACAAAAAGAATTGCTTCACCCTTTCTGCCTGCCCTGCCAGTTCGTCCGATGCGATGAATGTATGCTTCAGCGTCATAAGGGATATCGTAATTAATAACGTGACTAATCCGATCAACATCAAGCCCTCTTGCAGCGACATCGGTCGCCACCAAAATATCGATGTCGCCTTTTTTTAATCGCGCGACCATTTGCTCACGATTTTTTTGCGGCATATCTCCATTAAGCGCTTCTGCGGCATAACCTCTTGCTGCTAGCCGTTCGGCAAGTTCAGTCGTTGCGATTTTCGTTCGGACAAACAGCAGCACCGCATCGAATGATTCGACTTCCAGAATTCGAGTCAATGCGTCCAGCTTATGCAAATTGCTAACCAACCAGTAGCGCTGACTGATGGACTCAGCGGTCGCGGTTTTAGCTTTAATAGCAATATTCAGAGGATCTTTAAGGTACCTTTTGGTTATCTTCTGAATTTGCTTCGGCATGGTTGCTGAAAAAAGCGCAATCTGGCGATTCTCCGGAGTCTGCTCCATGATCCATTCAACATCATCGATAAAACCCATCCGAAGCATCTCGTCAGCTTCATCCAGCACCAACACCCGCAGCTTGTCGAGTTTCATGGTGCCTTTCCGGATATGGTCCATCACTCTGCCCGGCGTACCCACTACCACGTGGACACCACGACGAAGCGCCCGAATCTGTCCAGAATATTCCTGCCCTCCGTAAACTGGCAGAACGTGAAAATCTTTTAGGTGATTGGCATACCGCTGGAATGCCTCGGCTACCTGAATCGCCAACTCCCTTGTTGGTGTTAGCACCAGTACCTGCTGATAACGACTATCAAGGTCAATATTGGCCAGGAGCGGCAAAGCAAAAGCCGCAGTTTTACCCGTACCTGTAGGTGCATGGCCAATCAGATCTCTGCCTTCTAGCAACGGTGGAATAGCACCAAGCTGGATGGGAGAGGGAGTTTCATAACCGACATCTTCAAGCGCCTTAATCAATTCAGACGGCAATCCAAGCGATTGGAAGCTTAAAACCGGTTCGGGTTTTGACATGTGGACCTCGGGGAACCAGATACCAGAAGCAGTATCCGTGCGGGCGCGAGTATAGTTTTAATATCACAAAAATCAATCTAAATCGAGAATCAAAGGCTAAAGTGCTCACCGACCCGTGAAAGCCTAAATACCCAGAACATCAGATTGGATGGTAAACTGTCCGCACTCACCTTGGATATTTATGAGAATTGTGAACAAAATCTATACGAGAAAAACACTGTGCCTCACGCTAGTCATGGCTTCGCTGAGCTTCTTTAATGCTGATTTGTCTGCTTCCTCCGCTGAGTCAAAAAGCCAGATCAGGTTTGAAGTCCAGGCGCTAACAAGAACCTACACAGATAAAACGTCTGGGTTTTCTCTGGAACTCCCGAAAGACTTTAGACTGTCGAGCGAGCAGGGAGATCTACTGTATTTTCAGTCTCCCGAGCGAAACGGCACAATGATCGTTCGAACTATTCCTGGATTATCCCTCAGCACTGTGCAGTCCAGGCTTCGAAACGGTTTACATGCCGAGTCAATTACCATCAAACCAACAGGGTCTCCCGAAACCCTTCAACTTCAAGGCGCTCAAGGATTGGCGATGGACGCTGGCGGAAGCATGCAGGGCCGCGAAATATTTGGGAAACTGGCGGGTATCTTCGGTCCTGATGACCAAGGCTATATGGTTCTTATCGGCTCGGTACGCGAACGCTGGATTGGCTTTCAAGGTACCGCAGACAAAATACTGGGCTCCTTTAAGGTAATTCCAGCCCAGCCCGGATTTGAGCATGAAAGATGGGAATACCGCCTGGCAGGGGCTCACCTTGTCCACTATGGTCAGCAAGGAAACTATGTCAGTGGCGAAGTTTACGCAGAGGAATACCACTTTTGTCGAGATCGCACCTTCAGATCACGATTTAACGCCGCCCAGACTCAATTTGACGGCTGGGGACAATATACATCATCAACAGGCCGCAAAAGCAAAGGTGACTGGCGTGTCAGTTACGATGGCAACTATGCTTACCTAACCCTTGCCAATAACAGCGGTCCGCAGCAAATATTTGCATTATCAGAAAATTCAGGACGCATCGTCATGGACAGCACTCCCTTCCAGTTCGCGACCAATGAGCTATGCCCATAAAAGAATGCCCATAAAACAATGCCCACAAGATAATACCCGTGGTTTTTCAAAATGAGCCGCCTGGTACTTCACAAAGTCAGGCCCCTTTTGTTTGAAATCATAAGTGCACCAAGTACTGCATCAAGCACTGCATCAATTTTCTAACAAGGCTCCAACACTGCCACAGATTTTTTCGTTCCCTAGCAGTGGCGTCACAATATAAAGTCGCACAGTTCAGCAACAACCGCGCGCGTAGTGCTATTATGCGCGCATGATTTCACTCCGCCAAGGGAACTCCAATGCGCTTAACGACTTTCATTTGTTCAACGGCTGTCTTTGCCGGCCTTTTCCTTGTTGGTTGCTCGCAAGAGGCGCCGCCGCCCCCAGTTAACATTCAACCTGCGAAGGTATTGATATTGGGTGAGCAATTCCGTCGAACCCGCGAGATACCCGGAACAGTGAGAGCGGCCCAACGCAGCGACCTTTCTTTCCAGGTGCCAGGAAAAATTGTTGAGTTTTCACTCAAGGAAGGTCAAAACGTAGCCGAAGGTGATGTTCTGGGCAAACTTGATGACAGCGACTACCTAAGCGACCTCAATGCGGCGCGCGCCGAGCAAGATAAATATCAGGCCAATTTCGACCGCGCAGAAGAGTTAATCACTGACAACTTTATATCCCGGTCTGACTACGACAAGATCAAGGCGAACCTTAATGTGTCGGCCGCTAACCTTGAGCGCAAGGAAAAAGCCTACACTGACACAAAAATACTGGCGCCTTTTAGCGGTGTAATCGCCAGAACTTTCGTGCAAAACTTTGAGGACATTAAGGCAAAGCAGCCCATACTGAGCCTGCAGGACACGACAGATCTCGAGTTGGTTATCGCGGTATCTGAAACACTGGTTGCTCGCAGACAGAAAAACCCCAACATGGTCCTGAGCGCGAAATTTGATGCGCTACCAGACCGAGTCTTTAATCTAGCGATCAAAGAGTTTGCTGCCGAAGCCGACGCCCAGACGCAAACCTTTGAGGTAGTCGTTGGCATTACCGATAATAATGTTTCCAGCATCCTGCCGGGTATGACAGCAACCGTTACTATCTCTCAGAGAGACGAATCAACAGGTCCTCTGTTGATTCCTCTGGTCGCATTAGTCGCTGGAGAAGACAATGCCAGTAGCGTCTGGAAGGTGAAGGCTGACAACAAGCTGACCCGCCAGGTTGTCACCACAGGATCACTCAGCGGCGCCGATAAGATCGAAATCACCAGCGGGGTCACTGCAGGGGACATGATTGTTACGGCGGGTTTGTCGTCGTTAGTAGAGGGGAAAGAGATCATTCCGATCACTGAGGTAAGCTACTAATGAACCCCGCTGAATGGAGCATTCGCAACAGCACAATCACATGGGTTGTCACTTTTATTCTGGCGGCAGTCGGGATGGTAGCCTTCGACAACCTCTCAAGGCTGGAAGACCCTGAGTTCACCATTAAAGATGCCGTCATCGCCACGCCTTACCCTGGGGCTTCCGCTGAAGAAGTAGAACGCGAGGTCAGCGACCTGATAGAAAGGGCGAGCCAGGAACTTGGCCAGCTGTTCTACGTCGAATCGCACTCCTATCGCGACATGTCCATTGTTAAGGTCAAAATCAAAGACGAATATAACAAAGCCAAATTACCCCAGGTTTGGGATGAACTTCGTCGCAAAATTGGCGACGCTCAGCGCAACCTTCCTCCTGGTGCTGGACCCTCTATCGTCAATGATGACTTCGGTGATGTGTTCGGCGTTTATATTGCGCTTAGCGGCGACGGCTATTCCCTAAAAGAGCTTTACGAGACTGCCAAGTTTTTGCGCAGAGAACTGCTTACGGTCAACGACGTAAAGAAAATTGCATTTTACGGTGTCCCAAAGGAAGTCATTTACGTTGAACTACAACGGCAACGTATGGCGGCCCTTGGGATCTCACCGACCGATATCACCCGAGCGCTTGGCGGAAAAAATATCGCCGTATCTGCCGGTTACTTTGGCGTGGGTAACCAACGCCTCGCGATCAATCCCACCGGTGAATACAAGTCAGAAGAGCAATTCAAAGACCTGTTGATCAGCCCATCCGGAAAATCTGGCACACAAATAGCGCTGGGTGACATCGCTGATATTTATCGAGACTACAAGGACCCGGTTTCAACTAAACTAAGATATGACGGCCAGCCTGCAATAGGCATTGCTATCTCAACCGCTGAGGGCGGCAATGTCGTCACTATGGGCGACGGGCTCGAGCAAAAGGTCCGCCAAATATCGAACCAAATTCCGCTAGGCATGACGTTCAATATCATCTCGCTACAATCAGAATCCGTCACCCTGGCTATTAATAACTTTCTTGTCAGCCTGGCTGAAGCTGTCGCTATTGTTATTGTCGTTCTACTGCTTTTTATGGGGCTGCGCAGCGGTCTTATTATTGGCGCGGTACTGATTGTCACCATTACCGGCACCTTTATTTTCATGGGTATGTTTGACATCAATCTTGAGCGTATATCACTAGGCGCGCTCATCATTGCTCTGGGTATGCTGGTGGATAATGCCATCGTCGTGACAGATGGTATGCGTATGCGCATAGACAAGGGAGAGGATCCCAGCGAAGCCGCTAGGGCCGTGGTTGGACAAACCGCCACGCCACTTTTAGGCGCGACCGCGGTCGCTATTGCCGCATTTGCCGCGATTGGCACCTCTCAGGATGCAACCGGGGAATATACCCGATCACTATTCTCAGTCATCCTGATTTCCCTCACCATGAGTTGGTTTACCGCGGTTACTATTACCCCGCTAATGTGTAAGGTTTTCCTTAAACCGAGCGCGAATGCCGGGTCTGACAAAGACCCCTATGCTGGCGGCTTTTACCAGATGTACCGACGATTCCTGGAGCTTGCCATTGATAACCGAGTCTTGTCGATCACGCTTACACTTATCCTTTTCGGCAGCTCAATCATCGGCTTCGGGTATGTGAAACACAGCTTCTTCCCTGATTCAACCAGACCGCAGTTCTATGTTGATGCCTGGTTCCCGGAGGGCACCAACATCGCCGAAACGGAGGCTCAGCTCAAGCAGGTCGAAGAGCAGTTGCTAAACTACCAAGGTGTCACTCACGTCACGACTCAGATTGGCGGCGGTTCGCCACGCTTTCTGTTGACTTATTCCCCCGAGCAGTCCTACCCGAATTTCGGCCGCATTCTAGTTGACGCTGAAAACTATTCCGCGATCGAGGCGCTATCCAAGCAGATACAGACTGACCTTGAATCAGGACCTGTTGATGCAAACTTTAACGTCAAATTATTTGTTCTGGGGCCAGCGACCGGCGGCAAGATTCAACTCAGAATCTCTGGCTCCGACAAAGAAGAACTTCGTAAGTTGGCAGCAACAGCAAAGGCGGTCATTGCTAGCCATCCCAACGTGAAAGGTCTTAGGGATGAATGGGGTGATAAGGTAAAGACCCTCCGCCCTCGTGTGTCAGATACGGCAATGCGCCGACTGGGCATTGACAGACAGGGTGTCGCTGACGCTATGGCCTATTCTGGAGAGGGCCTTGCTTCCGGCGTATTTCGGGACAACGATGAACTATTACCGATTATTTCAAGGGCACCAGAGCAAGAACGCACGAATCTTTCCAATTTGGACCAGTTACTTGTCTGGAGCCCGATTGCGCAACAGATGATTCCTATCGGACAGGTGGTACCGGATTTTGACATTGCCTTTGAAAACCCACATATCTGGCGCCGGGACAGAGTCGCGATGCTTCGACTGCATTTCGACCAACGCTCGGGCTTATCGTCAGATTTACTGGCTGACATCAAAGCAGACATTGAAAAAGCGCTCAATGTTGACGTCGCGCAGAAACTTGGACTTCCCGAGGATGCAGAGATAGAACATAACAGCGCTACTATTCCAGTGAAGTTTCGAGACCGCCTCTATCTCAAAGACAAGCCAGGCTACTACGTAGCCTGGGGTGGCGAAAATGAAGATGCAGACAAGGGGTCAACTGCAATCGCCGGATCGGTTCCTGTCTTCTTTGGACTCATGGTTTTCATCATCATTGCTCTGTTCAATTCGATCAAAAAAACTCTGGTCATCTGGCTTGTGGTACCACTCGCCCTTGTTGGTGTTACCGTGGGATTACTGATGTTCCAACAGCCCTTTGGCTTCATGGCATTACTGGGATTTATGAGCCTTGCAGGAATGCTCATAAAAAATGCCATTGTTTTGGTAGATCAAATAGGGTTCGAACTCGAATCAGGTAAAGAACCTTTCACGGCCGTCGTCGAGTCAGGCGTCAGTCGTTTAATCCCTGTATCAATGGCTGCGCTCACGACGATCCTCGGTATGATCCCATTGCTTGGCGATGCGTTCTTTATCGCGATGGCAGTAACGATCATGTTCGGGCTAGGTTTCGCCACAGTACTGACCCTTGTCGTGGTACCCGTATTGTATGCAACCCTGTTCGGTTTTCACCGCAAGCATTAAACGGTTACATGTCCCTGATACTCCAAAAGTATGCGCTAAGTTTTTTGAGTATCAGAAAAAAATCAGGGTGCCTACGACACCCAGATGCGCTTGTTGTTGATAATGGCGCCCACTACACTACATGGATTTTAAGGAGACAATTATGAAACACCTGACTTTTTTCCTGCTGGTTTTTCTTGCCAGTTGCGCTGCGCCAAAACCAATGGTTGATTTCGACCCTTCCCACAATTTTTCAAAATATCAAACCTTTGCTTTTATCTCAGATAATCCCCTGATGATTGCCGAAGGGCTACCCGGCGTTAGCCCTATGCTGGAAGGAAGGATGGTGCAGATCACCGAGAATATCCTTAGCGCTCGCGGTTTTACCCGCGTTGCCGACAGGGAGGACGCAGACTTTACTGTCGGCTTCACGCTCGGCGGCCGAGACAAGATACAGGTCACCAGCTATCCGGAATCCTACCGCAGTAACTATGGAAACTGGGGATGGGGTGGACGCGGTTACTATGGCAACCAGATTTACAGCAGCACGGATGTGCGTCAGTACACTGAGGGTACCCTGGCCGTTGACCTGTATGATGTTTCCGACCGAAAACCAGTATGGCATGCAACGGCAGTACGAAAAATTACCAAAACAGTCCGCGAGAATCCGGGCGAGGCCGTACGGGAAATACTCGGTGATATGTTCGCAGCTTTTCCCCCGTCGTGAATTCCAACTACCCACTGTAGCGAGACCGCAGCACCTCTCTTCTGAACCGGGTCCATGCTTTTCAACAGAGCCCGGAACAGCGCGCACATCCACGCTTATAGCGGCCTTCCTTTAGCTTGTTGGCGCGCGCCCGCTGTTAACAGCAGGCGTGCATGTCGAACCTGCCTATTTCAAATGAAAGCAAGCAGATCTCTTTACTCGCACCAGTTTATTGGGACGCCGGCAGTATTTCCTCGACCAGTTTGCCGAATTTGTCGATTTTCTGCCCGGAAGATTTGCGATTGGATTTCAGAGTGTCGATGGCAGTTCCCTGCCACATGATTACGCCATTGTCGGGGTTGGTGAGAATCATCGCGACACCGCCTCTTAGATAATCATTTTCCTGCGTCCAACTCACCGTCCGGTCGTAATAACCCTGTCTTGCGTCAACCGTATGCTGAGAAACCGACGTCTGAGAAACAGCACCAATCATCAATGATGCAATCATGTCGGGTTTATGTGGCCCAGCATCGACATATCCCTTATTTGTAAGGATTGCTTGACCAACACTCTGAGCACGATCGGTAAGCTGACTTTCCCCTGAACCGCTAAGTATGCCTATTACTCGCACCGGCGGTTCAGCCCAGACAAACGTCTTGAGCTGACTGACGTCATAATCAGGATGCACCTGCACCAGCTCTTTTAATGAATTAGTTGCGCAGGAAGATAGTAGTAAAACACTACAAATCAGTAGTAATCGCATGATTTTCCTTCTTAATAAACGTTGGCTAACGATAGAGCGGCATATCCCGCCCTACCAAATCGCAGTAATTCTTCAGCACCTCAGGATACTCCATGTATCTTTATTTGCAGCCTCTATTGGCGCCTACCACCACGTGATTGCTGCAGGCTTAACCTGGCAGTAAGACTTTAAGATCAATGTCAGTTATTCCACAGAGGCAGGAAGCGTGCCGATTTCATGAAGCCCGTCTATGCCTTTCCTCAGGCTTACACCCCACCTTCGTACAGAACGTTTTACCTCGTTTAGGTTAGTCACTGGATTGCTTTCCTGCATAGTCATAGACTCGACACGCTGCCCGTCCACGGCCCGCGCGAGAATTTCGTTCGTTAGCGAATCGCTCAGCTCAACCACCAACACCGCCTGACCAAGATCTGAGATGTAAAAGCTATTTCTACCCATAGTCGCCGGGGGAACGTGAGACACAACATCAATCAATGCCAATGTTACTTTTAATACACCTGCTCCGGGTTTGCTGGCTACCGTAAAGTGTTCGAATTTTTTGAACTCGCTTTGGAAAGCCTCTTTGGTCGCTTTCTCAAGCTTCGATTTCTGTCGCTCACTAAGTGGGAACGCACTGGCCGAACGATCAAGACGGCTCACCTCTTTAGCAGCCCGATATTGTATCCCAACACCTTCAAAAATAAGCTCATTGTACTGGCTCAGATCGATGTCTGGCTTTACCCAGACTTTGTCCATGTGCGTTCTATCAACGAGATGCAGCCCATCAAAACTGACCTCAGCATTGGGACCCTGCTCGACAGAGGGGGCCTTCTTGGCAAAGCTTTCCGCGCTAACGACAAAAGTTGTAACAATGCTTACCATTGCCAATATCACTAATTGCTTCATAGTTGGTTTCTCTTTCTTGGTTTCAGTTTAGACGTGACACGCGGGAGACTTCGGTCGCGTAAAGAATCTAATCTTAGTCTGGGTTCCAGAGGACAACAAGTCTAGAAAAATGTTCTATCGTATAATTCACAATAATCAACGCGTCGCCGTATAGCTCGGAACGCCGCCCAGCCCACCCGCTAAGCTCGCTGAAGGCCGCATCTGAAAACGGCTGGATCCGACTTCGCGGCGCTTACCAAAAGCATCATCGCAGACACCCAGTTAAGAACGCTCTCCTAGAGGAGGCAGGATCGAAGAGCTTCTGAATCAAGCAGCACTTAGCCAGCGTTATTAAACGTCGGTGAAATGACAAAGGCTAACGGTGCAAGACTCTGCTTCCCTAGTGATGAGCATTGTGATGAGCATTGTAGTGAGCCTAGTGATGAGCCTTGTAGTGCGCCTCCGCCTGTTTGTAAATTTTTTTGAACGAGCGTGATTCAAGATCTCCCTGGTCGGTCAGCGCGTAGACCCCTCTGTCAACCCGCTGAAACCAGCCGTAGTGATTCGCACTCAATATGCCGGTGGTCTTGTCCCCAGCGCCATGGTCTCTTATCCTTTTCGGGCTCGACGGCCCAAGCTTTGAAAGGCAGCAAGCGATAAGGATTGCATTTTCGCGGTAGGCGGTCATTAGCGTCGTCTTGCTACTGCCAGCAACATTGTGGTCGCCACTTCTATCGGCAACTTCAGTCAGTAACGCTCGTCTGCTTCGGGTGTTTTTCTTTCGCTGGTAAGGGATCGGGTCAAATTGGTTAGTGACAATCATCCCCATGGCACCCTTTTCTACCAGCAACAGTCCAAGCTCCAACATTCTCAGCACCCTAAGCGTACCTCGCCACTGGCGGTTTCTTTTTGTCGGCGCGGGTACTGCCACATAGACGCTGCCTGAAATAGACTGGCGCTTCGTGGCTTGGACTAAAAGTGTCAGGTTAACGCTTGTCTTTAGTTCAACGATGATTAGATCATCACCCCGGGTAGCGACCATGTCGCAGTCTTTGACCTCGCAGTTAACCTGGTAACCATGGGATTCCAGATAGGCTTTAACAGGCGCCGATAATTCAGTTTCCAACATGCATTAATCTTCAAAGCCTACAAACACTGCCGCATCATCTACTGACTTTCGCGCTGAAAAGACAGCGTTGGCGGGAAAAATATCATCTAAAAAACCCAAACCGCGCGTCCAGGCCGCATTCACCAGGGCGTCGCTCACAGCATCGCCCTCAAATGGTCCAACACCACAATGGATGCAGGCGCGTCAAATTGACGACATCCACGCTGCCCCCATTCCTGGCGAGCATCTTTATCGTAACGCTCGATTTCCATCATCTCAAAAAGCACCACTTCTTCGTATTGCACACGCAAACCCATACGCTAAAACTTCTATTATGCCAGTAAGTCGCCAACAACAACTTGCCTGGCTCAATCTCCCTGATGAGATCACGATGTTTTCCGGATAAACCGGTAAGATTGGCCCCGACGCGACATGTGAGCACTATCATCTACTACGGAGAACGACTCAACAGCATAAGCCACCTTTTAGGGGCGGCATTGGCACTCGTTGGGCTTGGCGCACTGCTGACAGTCGCCATTCAGTCGGGTGACCCCGTGTTACTCCTTTCATTTAGCGTCTATGGTGTGACACTCGTGCTGCTTTTCACGATGTCTACGCTCTACCACAGCTTTCATCCGTCAAAGCTCAAAGCACTGTTTAAGTTACTCGACCACGTTGCCATCTACACCCTGATCGCAGGTAGCTATACACCCTTTATGCTAGTCAGCCTGGATAGTATGAACGGCTGGCTCATCCTTGGGCTGGTATGGTGCCTCGCTATTTTCGGGATTTCGTCCGAAATTTTTCTGAAAGGTCCTGTGATAAAAATCGTACAGGTCCTCACCTATCTTGGTATGGGATGGGCGTGTTCACTCGACCTTGCCGCGCTAAAAGCAGCCCTGCCCGCAGCAGGCTTCTGTTGGGTTGTGCTGGGAGGTCTTGCCTATACGCTGGGCGTCATTTTCTATATTGCTGATAAACTGAACCGACTGAACCATGCACACGGAATATGGCATTTTTTCGTCCTGACAGGCGCCATTGCACATTTCATCGCCGTCATCGGGTTCGTGCGCTAACCATCACCCACGCCTTTGAGGCCACCTATTGACTAATTCTGACCCCAGCAACTCTGACTCCAGCAACTCTGACTCCAGCAACTCTGGTTTGGGCAACCCTGATTTGAGCAACCCTAAATCTAAGAAATCGGCCTTTAACAACCTGCCGTTGCATCCCGAACTACTGTCCAATCTGGATGACCTTGGCTTTCACAGTATGACCCCCATTCAGGCACTGTCGTTGCCGAAGATTCTTGATGGCCAGGATGTGATAGCTCAAGCGAAGACAGGCTCAGGGAAAACGGCCGCTTTTGGCTTGGGAATACTAAACAAACTCGATGTCAAAAAATTCAGGGTCCAGTGCCTCGTATTGTGTCCAACGCGTGAACTGGCGGGCCAGGTCGCAAAAGAGTTCAGGACGCTTGGCCGAAAGATTCACAACATTAAAGTACTGACATTGTGTGGCGGAGCCGCATTTGGCCCCCAGAAAGGCTCACTCGAACACGGTGCACATATTGTTGTTGGAACACCCGGGAGAGTAGAAGACCACCTTAGGAAACAAAACCTGTCGTTAGAAGATGTAACCACCTTTGTTCTGGATGAAGCGGATCGAATGCTGGATATGGGTTTCGGAGAATCAATCGCTCAGATCATTCGGTATCTGCCTGCAAAAAGACAGAACATGTTATTCAGCGCAACCTATCCGCACAACATTGAACAACTCTCGTCGACAGTGATGGTCAACCCACAACGCGTTGAAGCGTCCGATCAACATGACTCAAGCACTATTCAACAACTGTTGTGCCAAATCACCGACAAATCAAAGCGAACCGAAGGACTCGTGAGCCTACTACAGAAATACAGGCCCGACTCCGCCCTGGTATTCTGCAATACCAAACAGCTGACAGAAGACGTGGCACTCGAACTCAGGAACATGGGCTTCAGCTCAAGCGCTATTCACGGCGATCTGGAACAGCGAGATCGTGATAACAGGCTTGTTCAATTTGCGAACAAAAGCCTTTCTATCCTGGTTGCGACAGATGTTGCCGCCCGCGGCCTGGATATTGACTCCCTGGAACTGGTGGTGAACTATCATCTGTCACGAGACCCAGAGGTCCACACGCACAGAATAGGTCGCACGGGACGCGCAGGAAACACCGGCCTGGCCTGCTCCCTGTTTCACGAAAGTGAGGAATACAAAATCGAACTCCTGGAGGCTGTTGTCGAGCAGACTCTGGAACGTACCGTTGTTGGTTCGCTGGACCCTGGCTTCAGGCCCGCCCAGCCACCCATGACG